>DAIMKA010000058.1:0-9971 GCA_036721955.1 Lachnospiraceae bacterium
GCGGAGCTGCACTATCCTTTTGAGAACAAGGAGCTGTTCGAGAAGCAGTTCCCCGCTTCCTTTATTTCCGAGGCAGTCGATCAGACGAGAGGATGGTTCTATTCCCTGCATGCGGAGGCAACCCTTCTGTTCAACCGCCCGGCCTTCAAGAACGTCATCGTCATGGGCCTTGTCCTGGATGAAGACGGCAACAAGATGTCGAAGTCCAAGGGCAATGCCGTGGATCCGATGAATGCGCTGGAGACGTACGGCGCGGATGCAATCCGCTGGTATTTCTATACGGCAAGTGCACCATGGCTGCCCAAGCGTTTCTCCGGAAAGGCGGTCAAGGAAGGACAGAGCAAGTTCCTCGGAACGCTCTGGAACACGTACGCCTTCTATGTGCTGTATGCGGAGATTGATCAGTTCGATCCCACGAAGCACACACTGGACTACGATAAGCTGTCTGTCATGGATAAGTGGCTTCTGTCGAAGATGAACTCCATGATCGAGAAGACGGATGCCAACATGGCAGCCTACAAGCTTCCGGAGGCTGCGGCTGTTCTGGAAGAGTTCGTGGATGACATGTCCAACTGGTATGTCCGCCGCGGCAGAGAGCGTTTCTGGGCAAAGGGCATGGAGCAGGATAAGATCAACGCCTACATGACGCTGTATACGGCTCTGAAGAATGTCTGCCTGTGCGCAGCACCGATGATTCCTTTCATGACGGAGGAAATCTATCAGAATATTGTCCGGAGCGTGGACAAAAATGCACCGGAGTCCATCCATCTTTGCCGGTTCCCGGAAGCGGATCCCGCGAGAATTGATCAGAAGCTGGAAAATGACATGGATGAGGTCCTGAAGATTGTCGTCATGGGCCGCGCATGCCGCAACGCTTCGAACCGCAAGAACCGCCAGCCGCTGGCACAGATGTACATCAAGGCGGATACGCGGCTGGATGATTTCTATAAAGAAATCATTGAGGATGAGCTGAACGTGAAGAACGTTGAGTTCACGGACGATGTCAGGGCTTATACCACCTATACGTTCAAACCGCAGCTTCGCACGGTCGGACCGAAGTACGGCAGGCATCTTGCCGGAATCCGCAAGGTCCTCTCTGAGCTGGACGGCAATCAGACGATGGATCAGCTAAATGCGGGAGAGAATTTGAAGTTCGAGGTGGACGGCACCGAAATCGAGCTTTCGAAGGATGATCTTCTGATCGAGATGGCGCAGAAGCCCGGCTACGTGTCGCAGGAGGACGGCGGTATGACCGTTGTCATCGACACCAATCTGACCGAGGAACTGATTGAGGAAGGCTATGTCTACGAAATCATTTCCAAGATTCAGACCATGCGCAAGGATTCCGGCTTCGAGGTGATGGACCACATTCATCTGGCTCTTTCCGGAAACGATAAGCTGTATGAGATCGCTTCCAGAAATTCCGCATCCATCTGCACGAAGGTGCTGGCGGACCGGATTCAGAAAGATGTGAAGCTCGCCAATGAGAAGGAGTGGGATATCAACGGAGAGAAGCTTACCATCGGTGTAGAGAAGCAGTAAGAAGCAGAAAGGAGTGGACCGTCGGAAAGCGGTTCACTCCTTTGTATTGGCAATTGTCCGGACGGGCCCGTGACAACCTGCCTGACAGTTAAGACAGACATCCTGGGGAACTGGCAACCGGTATTCAGAAGCAAGACAAAGAGGAACAGCAGCATCGGTGCTGTCGCACCGGCTGCCGCATTCGGCAAAACCGCCTTTGCGGATTTTGCCTCAGGGAGGTATAAGAAAGAATGATTAAAAAGACGCAGATCAGTTTTGACAAGGAACTGTTCAAGAGAAGTGTGGAGTACAACGTCCGTACCATGTATCGCCGTGAGATGGACGAGGCCACGAAGGAACAGGTTTTCCAGGCAGCAGCCTATGCGCTGAAGGATCAGATCGTGGATGACTGGATGCGGACGCAGAAGGAATTCGACGAGAAGAACCCGAAGACGCTGTACTATCTTTCCATGGAATTCCTGATGGGCAGAGCCTTTGGAAACAATCTGATCAACCTGCAGGCTTATGAGCCGGTTGCGGAGGCCCTGAAGGAGCTCGGCTTCGATATCAATACGATTGAGGACCAGGAGCCGGATCCGGCACTTGGAAACGGCGGTCTCGGAAGACTTGCCGCATGCTTCCTGGATTCCCTTGCGACTCTGAACTATCCGGCATACGGCTGCGGCATCCGCTATCGTTACGGCATGTTCAAGCAGAAGATTGTGGATGGTTATCAGGTCGAGGCACCGGACAACTGGCTGGAGAACGGAAACCCGTTCGAGCTGCGCCGTCCGGAATATACGCAGGAGGTCCACTTCGGCGGATATGTAACCTCCTATTCCGGAGAGAACGGACGTACCCTGTTCCGCCAGGAAGGCTATTCGGCAGTGAAGGCGGTTCCCTATGACATGCCGGTTGTCGGCTACGGAAACGGATTCGTGGATACGCTCCGGATCTGGGATGCGGAGCCGGTGAACAGCTTCCATCTGGATTCCTTCGACAAGGGTGATTATCAGAAGGCAGTGGAAGAGGAAAATCTTGCAAGGACCATCTGCGAGGTTCTGTATCCCTGCGATGATCATATGCAGGGCAAGGAACTGCGCCTGAAGCAGCAGTACTTCTTCGTATCGGCATCCGTTCAGCTGGCAATCAAGAAGTTCATGTCCCGGAATGAGGACATTCACGACCTTCCGAAGAAGGCTGTGTTCCAGATGAATGACACGCACCCGACCCTGACGGTTCCGGAGCTGATGCGGATCCTTCTGGATGAATACAACCTGGAGTGGGACGAGGCATGGGCCATCGTGCAGAAATGCACGGCATACACCAACCACACCATCATGGCAGAGGCACTGGAGAAGTGGCCGATCGAGCTGTTCTCCCGCCTTCTTCCCCGCATTTATCAGATTGTGGAGGAAATCAACCGCCGCTTTGAGAACCAGATCCATGCAAAATACGACAACACCGGCGTGGATGTCGGCTACAAGATTTCCAAGATGGCCGTGGTTTATGACGGACAGGTCCGCATGGCGAACATGGCGATCGTTGCCGGCTTCTCGGTAAACGGCGTGGCAAAGCTCCATACGGAGATCCTGAAGAACGAATCCCTGCACGATTTCTATGAGATGTTCCCGGAGAAGTTCAACAACAAGACAAACGGCATCACGCAGCGCCGGTTCCTTCTTCACGCGAACCCTCTTCTGGCATCCTGGATCACAGAGCACATCGGAGACGAGTGGATAACGGATCTCTCACATATTGCCGAGCTCAAGCCCTATGCAAAGGACGAAAAGGCCCAGCGTGAGTTCATGCAGATCAAGTATCAGAACAAGGTCCGCCTTGCGAACTACATTCTGGAGCACAACGGAATCGAAGTGGATCCCCGGTCCATCTTCGACGTTCAGGTAAAGCGTCTCCATGAGTACAAGAGACAGCTTCTGAACATCCTGCATGTTATGTATATTTACAACCAGCTGAAGAAGGATCCGAACATGGATTATCCGAAGCACACCTTCATCTTCGGTGCGAAGGCGGCAGCAGGATACCGCAATGCGAAGCTGACCATCAAGCTGATCAACAATGTGGCAGATGTCATCAACAACGATCCTTCCATCCAGGACAAGCTGAAGGTTGTGTTCATTGAGGATTACCGCGTCAGCAATGCGGAGATCATTTTCGCGGCGGCGGATATTTCCGAGCAGATTTCCACGGCCTCCAAGGAGGCATCCGGAACGGGCTGCATGAAGCTGATGCTCAACGGAGCCCTGACCATCGGAACGATGGACGGTGCCAATGTGGAGATGGCGGAAGAGATGGGCAAGGAGAATATGTTCATCTTCGGCCTGTCTTCTCAGGAAGTCATCAGCTATGAGAACAACGGCGGTTATGATCCGAACGAGATCTTCAACAACGATCAGAACGTCCGCGAGGTTCTGGTACAGCTGGTCAACGGCACATACTCTCAGGACAATCCGGAGCTGTTCCGTCCGCTCTACGATTCTCTGCTGAGAAGCCAGCCCGGGTGCCCGGCGGACCGCTATTTCATCCTGAAGGACTTCGAGTCCTATGCGGCGGCGCAGCGTGCCATCGTGGCTGCCTATGAAGATAAGCAGAAATGGGCAGAGATGGCGATCACCAACACGGCAAGCAGCGGAAAGTTTTCCTCTGACCGCACCATCGAGGAGTATGTCCGGGATATCTGGCATCTGGAGAAGGTACAGATTCCCGCTCCTGAGGTCAAAAAGACCGCAGCAGCACAGCCGGTTGCCAAAAAGGCTCCTGTTGCAAAGCGTAAGTAAGGCCCCGAAGGGCAGTTATGCTGTTCTGCCGCTGACACGCGGAACCTCTCTGTGAAAGCGGCAGGACCGGCATGGGATTGACCGGAAAAGTATAATTGTATACAATATCTGATGGCACTCACAGGGCGGAGTCTTTCTGTCCTGTGAGTTCCTGTATACGGATTTTATAAGGGAAAAGGAGACAGAGAATGGTTACAGTACATAAGAGCGGTGCCTATTATCTCGGAGACGGGGCATGGGTGATGGATGATCCGGATGCCGCAGGGAAGCTTTCGGCGGCCGGAATCCATGAGAGCAGGGAAGAGGGTCGCGACAAGACCATGGCGTGGAGAATCCTTTCGGCGCATAACCGGTCCGGCGACCGTGAGAAACTGAATATCCGGTTCGACCAGCTGACAAGCCATGACATTACCTATGTCGGGATCATTCAGACGGCAAGAGCCTCGGGACTTACGAAGTTTCCGGTTCCCTATGTACTGACGAACTGCCACAATTCGCTCTGCGCGGTGGGCGGTACGATCAATGAGGATGATCACATGTTCGGCCTGACCGCGGCACAGAAGTATGGCGGCATTTATGTTCCGCCGCACCTTGCGGTCATTCACCAGTACGCAAGGGAAATGATGGCATCTGCCGGCGGAATGATTCTCGGCTCGGATTCCCATACCAGATACGGAGCGCTTGGAACCATGGCGATGGGCGAAGGCGGTCCGGAGCTGGTGAAGCAGCTCCTGGGACAGACTTATGATATCCGAAGGCCTGAGGTCATTGCGGTTCATCTTACGGGAGAGCCGAAGCGCGGTGTCGGCCCGCACGATGTCAACATTGCGCTGATCGGGGCTGTTTTCGAGAGCGGCTTTGTCAAGAACAAGGTTCTGGAGTTCGTCGGAGAGGGAGTTCATCATCTGTCCGAGGATTACCGGATCGGCATTGATGTCATGACAACGGAGACAACCTGCCTTTCTTCGATCTGGGAAACCGATGAGAAGACAAAGGAGTGGCTCGCCCTTCATGGAAGAGAAGAGGCATACCGGAAGCTGGAACCTGAGCGCGGCGCCTACTACGACGGTGTGATCGACATTGATCTTTCCAGCGTGGAGCCCATGATCGCAATGCCGTTCCATCCGTCCATGGCTTATACCATCGAGGAAGTCAACCATAACCTGAGGGACATTCTCCACGGCGTGGAGGAACGGGCAAAGGTCTCCTTCGGAGATCAGGTCCATGCGGATCTTTCGGATAAAATCGTGAACGGAAAGCTGCGGGTGGATCAGGGAATCATTGCGGGCTGCGCAGGCGGCGGCTTTGAGAACATCTGTGAAGCGGCAGGCATTCTGGACGGAGAAGATATCGGCAATGACAAGTTCTCCCTGTCGGTGTATCCGGCCTCGCAGCCGATCTACGCGGAGCTGATCCGCAACGGTGTGGCAGCAAAACTCATGGACGCCGGTGCGGTGCTGAAGACTGCGTTCTGCGGCCCTTGCTTCGGTGCGGGAGATACACCGGCCAACAACGCGTTCTCCATCCGGCATTCGACGCGGAACTTCCCGAACCGCGAAGGATCGAAGCCTCAGAAGGGACAGATCTCATATGTGGCGCTGATGGATGCGCGCTCCATCGCAGCGACGGCGGCGCACCAGGGATTCCTCACTCCGGCAACGGAGATGGACAAGGATATCCCCACCTATTCGTATCATTTCGATTCGAAGATCTACAGGAAACGCGTCTTTGATTCCAAGGGGCAGGCAGATCCGGATGTGGAGCTGCAGCTGGGACCGAACATCCGCGACTGGCCGAAGATGGAACCTCTTCCGGAGAATCTGGCGCTCCGCGTCGTAGCAGAAATTCATGATCCGGTTACGACAACGGATGAGCTGATTCCGTCCGGAGAAACCTCGTCCTACCGTTCCAATCCGGAGGGACTTGCGGAGTTTACGCTGTCCCGGAAGGCACCCGATTATGTGGAGCTCGCCAAGGCTGTCCGGGAAGGTGAGCGCGCACAGGTCGCGGGAACCTGCATCGGAAAGGCTCTCCCCGGTTTCCATGACATCATGATGGCAATCCGGGCGAAATTTCCGGAGGTCAGCAAGGCCAATATCGGCATCGGTTCGACGATCTTCGCCGTCAAACCGGGCGACGGATCTGCCCGCGAGCAGGCGGCATCCTGTCAGAAGGTTCTCGGCGGCTGGGCAAACATTGCCAACGAATATGCAACGAAGCGCTATCGCAGCAATCTGATCAACTGGGGAATGCTCCCGTTCGTCATTGCACCGGGGGCCCTGCCGTTTGAGAAGATGGATTACCTGTTCTTCCCGAAGATTCGCGAGGCTGTTGCGAACAAGGAAGAGAAGATTCAGGGATATGTGGTAAAAGATGGAACGCTCACGCCGTTTACGGTGACGCTGGGAGAACTCACGGAGGAAGAGCGTGAGATTATCCTGGACGGATGCCTCATCAATTACAACCGCAGAGCCCTGCAGCAATAAGCTGCCTGCGGAAGGCTTCCCTGCACGGGCGGTGTGACTTCGGAGCTCTGCAGCGGCATTCGAAGGAGAAGAATCCCTCGCCCGGGTGCGTGGGCAGCGGTCCGGATCTTGAAAATGCAGGAAAACGAAGAAGGAGATGACCGTATTGATGTACAGCGCGGGAAAATATATGCTCATGGCGATGTACGCATTCACACTGTGCATCACAATGAGGTATTATCTGGGACTTCTTCAGGAAACGGGCTGGAGCAGGAGAGATTATCTGCAGCTCCTGTTCCGGGAGAATCTGCGCTGGCTCCCGCTTCTGTTCATGATTATCCCGGCGGCGTCGCTGTTTATGGGGTACCGGACGCTCGGAATGGCACTGATGTTCCTCTATCTTCTCGGAATCTGCCTCCTGTTCGGACGAAAGAAGGTAATAAGAAAAGAGGACGGAAAGAAAGCCCTGGGCCTGTTCCTTTTTTGGGGAGCGCTGTGGGGTGTTCTGTTCCTCACGGGCTTCGGGTTTGCAAAATCGCAGATCCGGGTCATGCATCTGGTCTGTGGGATTGCGTTCCTCCTGCAGCCGTTCGAGGCACCGCTCCTTGCGGCCCTCGGCACACCGGCAGAGCACCGTCTCGGGAAGAAATACATCCGGAAATCCGGGGATCTTCTGGAACGGAGGAAAGGGCTTCAGATCATCTCGGTCTCCGGGAGCAGCGATCAGGTGGAAATGGGGAGGATTCTCTGTTCCCTCCTCTCAGGACATTTCCGCACCGCTGCGGCAGAGGGAACCATCCGCACGGCGCTGGAAGCGGCGCGGGTCATCCGGGAGATGAAGGACCCGGGACTGGAGGTTCTGATCTGTCCGATGGAAACGGACAGCAGGGAAGAGCTGGAAGCCATTGTGCGGACGCTTCATCCGGAGATTGCGGTTCAGACCTCGGTGGACTTCGGCTCGCTTTCAGAGGAAACGGATCCCTCCGGTGAACATGGAATCCGAATGGTCAACGGAGACGACGAGGCTCTGCTGCAGTGCGTGAAGAGAGAAGAGGTCCTGACCTACGGATTGGGAGAAAATTGTGACATACGGGGCCGTATTCTGTCGGTCGGAAGCATCGGGACGAAATTTTCCGTCTCAGATTCCGAAAGAGAGGGAGAAGAGTATACGACAGCGCTTGTCGGCGAGAGGAGGATCCGGCTTCTGATCGGAGCCATTTCGGCCGCGCGCGCACTGGGAATGTCGGAACGGGAAATCCGGTATCGGATGTCGGTGATTGTGCCTGTGCCGCACCGCATGCAGCTGGTGCCGGTTCCGAATGCCATGCTCCTGGATGACAGCGGGAATACCGATCCCAATCAGGCGGAAGAAGCCCTGCGGACTCTGGAGCAGTTTGAAGGAGAGCGCATTCTCGTGACATCCGGATTTACAAGGCTCGGAGCCATTCAGGAGAAGGCAAACCGAAGGCTTGGAGAACTGGCGGCGGAAATCTGCAGCCGGATCATTCTGGTGGGAGACGATGTGCCCTACGGAATCCGCGCAGGAATTCTGGATGCGGGGTACCAGCCGGAGCGCCTGTATGAAGCAGCAGACAAAGAAGAGGCCGCCGCGCTGATCCGCAGCTGGCCTTCGGACGGAGAACGTGTGATTCTCTCGGAACGGTGTGTCTTCGAGCGGCCGGATGTCGCTGAAAAGTCCGGAGAACCGGCCGCCGACCATTTACTTCATTCCTTTAAAGCGCTCTGATGCCGCAGAAACCGTCCTCCTGATAAATCACGCGGCCGGAGGCAAGGGTGCAGCGCACCACACCCGGAAGCTCTTCTCCGATGAACGGAGAGTTGTTTGATTTGGAATGGAAGGAGTTCTCCGTGATCCTGCGGTGTGCGGACGGATCGAAGATTACGACATCCGCGCAGGCTCCGGGAGCCAGCGTTCCCGCAGGAAGATGATAATAATCTGCGGGGTTGCAGGTAAGAAGAGCCAGCATCTCCATCATGGTGAGATAACCGGATTCGACCAGCTTCTGAATGGAGAGCGACAGTGCCGTTTCCAGACCGATCATCCCGCTGGGGGCTTTCCAGAGCGGAGTTACGGATTTCTCCCGGGCGCTGTGCGGAGCATGGTCGGTTGCGATGATATCAATGGTTCCATCCTGCAGGCCGTGAATGATGGCAAGCCGATCCTCCTCTGTCCGCAGGGGAGGATTTACTTTTGCAAGACTTCCGGCTGCAAGAACCGCATCCTCCGTGAGGGAGAAATGCTGCGGAGTCGCCTCCGCGTGAATCCGGGGATTCCGGGCTCTTGCCCTGCGGACCAGTTCAACCCCCTCCTTCGTGCTGATGTGCTGGATGAGAAGACGTGCGCCGAGATCTGCGGCAATGCGTGTGTCACGCTCCACCATGGAAATCTCCGCCATGCGGTCCGAGCCGGTGATGTGAAGCTCAAGAGCCGCCCTGCTGCCCGCATTGATGCCGTTCTCACGGATATACTGCGGGTCCTCTTCATGAAGACTGACGGGAATGCCGAGTGCATCGGCTTTTTCCAGAGCGGCGCGGAAGACCGCTTCGTCCAGAATAGGTTTTCCGTCATCGGTAAAAACAGGGGCTCCGGCGCGGGCGAGAGCCTCGAGATCATTGATTTCCCGTCCGCCCATTCCCCTGGTGACATTGGCGGCGCTGAAAATATGAATCGCTTCTTTTTTTCCTCTGGAAAGAATGTCCGCCAGCGTTTCCACGGAGTCCACCGGGGGCTTTGTGTTGGCCATCAGAATGACCGTGGTATATCCGCCGGCGGCGGCGGCGAGGGATCCGGTGTGCAGGTCTTCCTTGTAAGTGAAGCCTGGATCGCGGAAGTGGGAATGGGTGTCCACCAGTCCGGGGGCCACGATGCAGCCGGAGGCATCGATCACACGGTCCGCCGTCAGCTCTCCGTGCGGGGCATGACCGAGAAATTTCCCGTCATCGCTGATGAGGAGATCCTCCTTTCCTTCAAACTGTGTTTTGGGGTCCATGATGGTTCCGTTTGTGATTAATAGCATAGGAATTTTCTGCTTTCTTTTCTCTGTATTTGCAATTTGTTTTTAAAGTATCCAAAAGTATCCGGAAGGCTTCTGAATCCTGCCGTGGATGCTCCGGCTCCGTCCGCGAAGGAAAACGGTGCGCGGCGGACATTGCCGTGACCGGATCG
>DAIMKA010000059.1:0-9724 GCA_036721955.1 Lachnospiraceae bacterium
GCTGACGGCGGACAGCGCATCCGCAAGCTCCAGGTCCGGGAGCTCGTGCGGCTTCCCGAGCGCCTTCATGACCGCGGTCTCGAACTTAAACGGAGAGGCCGTGGAGACAATCACGGTTCTGGTCTCATCGCCGGTCTCCTTCCGGTACTTGCCGTAAACCGCCGATGCCACCGCGGTGTGCGGATCAATGACATAGCCGTCCTTCTCATAGCGCTCGCGGATCTCCCCGGCGGTCTCCTCCTCCGTTGCCCATCCGGAGGCAAAATCCGCAAGCTTTTCGCGCATGGAATCCGTGATCTGATATTTTCCCGTCTCGGAGAGCTGCTTCATAAAGCCCGCATCCGCCGCAGCACTGTCGCCCGCGATGTGGTAAATCAGGCGCTCCAGGTTGGACGAAATCAGGATGTCCATCGACGGCGAGGTCGTCAGGACGAATGCGCGGTTCCGGTCATACTCGCCGGTCTGGAAGAAATCGAACAGAACCTTGTTGGAGTTGGAGGCACAGATCAGCTTGTGCACCGGAACGCCGAGCTCCTTCGCGTAATAGGCCGCAAGGATGTTGCCGAAGTTTCCGGTCGGCACGACGAAGTTCACGGCTTCCCCTGCCGCCAGCGCATCCTCTGCCGTCATCCCGGCGCTGACCTGAATGCCCTTCTTCTCGTTCTCCGCCGCACCGAGGAGTCTCGTGTAGGCCCAGACATAGTAGGCAATCTGCGGAACCAGGCGTCCGATGTTGATGGAGTTCGCCGAGGAGAACTGATAGCCCGCTGCCGCAAGCTTTTCCTTTTCCTCCGGATCCGTGAAAATCTTCTTTACGCCGCTCTGCGCATCGTCGAAGTTGCCGCGGATGCCGATGACGCACGTGTTGTCTCCCTTCTGGGTCACCATCTGCCGCTCCTGAATGGAGGAGACGCCGTCCTTCGGGTAAAATACGATGATTTTCGTTCCGGGAACATCGGCAAAGCCTGCCAGCGCCGCCTTTCCGGTATCACCGGAGGTCGCGGTCAGAATGACGATCTTCTTGTCTTCGTGATTCTTCTTCGCCGCCGTGATCATCAGGTGCGGCAGGATGGACAGCGCCATGTCCTTGAACGCAATGGTCGCGCCGTGGAACAGCTCCATGTACTGGGCTCCGTTCACCGTCTTCAGAGGAGCGATGGCCGCCGTGTCGAACTTGCTGTCGTATGCCGCCGCGATGCAGCCCTTCAGCTCTTCCTCGGTGTAATCCGTAAGGAACAGCTTCATGACCTCATAGGCAACCTCCTGATAGGTCATTCCGGCCAGTTTCTCCAGTGAAACATCCAGCTTCGGAAGAGCTGTGGGGACAAACAGTCCGCCGTCATCGGACAGTCCCTTCAGGATCGCCTGGGATGCCGTGATCGGCGCGCTCTCACTCCGTGTGCTGCGGTACATGATACGATTCATCTTTTTTACCTCCCCTGCCGCGGTTCGTCCGCGGCCTGTTCTGTGCCTGCTGCGGTCTGTCGGAACAGCTCCGCATCGTTTCCTCCGTTCCGGCCGCTGCCGTTCTCCTGCTGCGCCTCGGCAAGCGCCTTCTGCAGCAGGGTGTCATCGCCGGTATACCGGGCTGCCTCCAGCCCTCTTGCTTCCTTCTCGATCTGCTCCTGGAATCTTAAGAACTCCTGATCCAGAGCCTCGTTGGTGATCTCCGGTGCGGGAGCTGCAGCGTCCTGCGTCCTTCTTTTCTTCTTCGGCTCCTTGATGATCCACTTCTTCGCCGCCGCGCCGAACGGCTTCGGCGCAAGCTTCCGGTCCAGGAGCGGGCGCAGGAAGTTCACGAAGAGAAGCGCGTACACCACAGCGTCCTCATAGAGTCCCGCCTTGCGCAGCCAGAACACCGCCGCGCCGAAGAGAAGGCCGTACCAGATCCGCGCCGCCTGTGAGACCGGCGAGGTCGTAAAGTCCTCTGCCATGATAAAGGCCGTGAAGAGAAAGCTCCCGCCGCAGATCTGAATCGCCAGCGTATAAGGCGAGAGTCCGTACCGACCGATCAGCACATAGCAGACGGAGAACGAGACGATCGATGCGAGCGGCACCGTAAGGTCAATCAGGCCCGCGAGAAACAGAATCGCCGCGGCCGCCAGCACCGCCAGCGCCGAGGACGTTCCGATGTACCCCGGGACATTTCCCGTCAGCATACTCCAAAGGTCCGGCGTCTCTCCGCTCTGGAGAAGTGCAAGCGGGGCCGCGCCGTCATAGCCCTTTGCGGACAGATTCAGCATCATGTCCCGGCTGACGAGAAGCAGAACGCACTTGGCCGCCATCGCAGGGTTCAGGAGATTGTGTCCCAGTCCCCCGAACGCATGCTTGAACAGGATGATGGCCAGCGCCGACAGGGCTGCTGCCGCCCAGCAGGGAGCCGACGGCGGCAGGATCAGGCCTCCGATCAGCCCCGTCACAATGCACGAATAGTCCATGACGGACGACGCGCGGCTCTTCCAGATCCAGTCGCAGACAAATTCCGAAAGCACGGCGGTTCCCACGGAAATTCCGACAAGGAGCGCCGCATGAAAACCATAGCGGTAAATTCCCATCCCCGCGCACGGAAGAAGGGCCAGCACCACGAAATACATCAGATCGCCGGTGGTCATCCGGGACCGCACGAAGGGGGCCGATTCGAAGGCTTTTACCATTCTGCGCTTCAATTCTGGTACCTCCTTCCGTACTCGCCCGCAAGGACGCTGTTGCGGAGACACTCGCGCTTCATGGCTCCGATCTCTGCCGAAAGGTCAATCCCCGCCGGGCAGACATAGCTGCAGCATCCGCAGTCGCAGCACTCCATGCCGGCGTGCTCCACAAAAGCCGGTTTGTTCTTCAGTCTTGCGTCCCGGACCAGCTGCATCGGAACGATCTGGTTGGGACAGACCTGCGCGCAGCGCCGGCACCGGATGCAGGGCGTTTCCTTTTTCGCTGCGGCCATGCTCCGGGGAAGACAGATAAGAGCCGAGGAAAGCTTCGTGACCGGAGCATCCGGATTCGTGATCTCCTTCCCCGTAAGAGGCCCGCCGGCCAGAAGGAGCGTATTGTTGTCCCGGTAATACCGCCGAAGACCCCCCGCCTGCTCCAGAACCTCCCGGTAGGTGACGCCGCACCGCACCCGGAGATTGCAGGGAGAAGCCGCCGCCGGACCGGAAACCGTCATGATCCGCTCCGTCAATGGCTCCTGCAGGAGCACCGCGTCGCTGACCGCCGCCAGTGTCTGCGTGTTCACAACCATGCAGCCGATCTCATAGGGGAGCATCCGCGCGTTCAGGGTTCTTCCCGTCACGGCATGGATCAGCTGACGCTCGGAGCCCTGCGGATATTTGTCCTTGCACTGCCGCACATAAATTCTCGGATTGTCAATGAGAAGCTCGCGAAGAAGCCGGAACCCCTCCCGGTTTGATTCGGAGACCGCAATGATCCCTCTTGCCTTCGGGAAGACGCCGAGGAGAATGGCGAGTCCGTCGATCACCTTCCAGGGATCCTCCAGAATCCGCCGGTAATCTCCCGTCAGATAAGGTTCGCACTCCACGCAGTTGGCAATGACCGTGTTCATGGTCGCCTTGTTGGCATTCAGGAGCTTATAGTCCGTGGGAAGCCCGGATCCTCCGAGACCCACGATTCCCGCCTCCCGGATTGCCGTCAGAATCTCCTGCCTCGTCATCCGCGTGGGATCCACGTCGTTCCGGACCGGCATCGGGACATACTGCCCGTCGTTCTCAATGACAATGGAAGGAACCGGTTCTCCGGAAATATCCGGAACATCCTCCAGGGCAGTCACCTGTCCCGATACGGAGGTGTGGAGATTCGCGGACAGCTCCCCGTCCGCCCGGGCGATCAGCTGTCCGCAGCGGACCCAGTCGCCCGGCCGCACCACCGGGACTGCCGGAGCGCCGATATGCTGCTGCAGCGGGAAAACCATCCTTCCCTCCAGAGGAAGGATCTCCCGTGTTTTCTTCCCGCGGGAAAGCTCCTTCCCGGAATAGGGACGGATTCCGCCGATAAATGTCAGTCTTGCCATCCTGTGTTTTTAACCCCTATGCGTTAAACTGCACCAGATAATTCAGAAACTCCTGCTCCGGCACGGGTCTGGAATAATAAAAGCCCTGCAGATATTCCACGCCGTGCGCCGTCAGCATGTCGCGCTGCTGCTGCGTCTCCACGCCTTCCACAACCGCCTGCCGGTGAAGGCCGCGGATGAGGGCCAGCATGTTCTCGAAGATCACGTGGCTCTCCTCGCTCTCTCCCTCCGCCCACAAAAAGCTCTTGTCCACCTTGATCAGGCGGAACGGAAAATCCTTCAGATAGGAATAGTTCGCGCGTCCCGTCCCGAAGTCATCCAGAGCGAAGGAAAAGCCTGCCGCCTGCAGCTCGCCCATCACCTTCCGCATCGTCTCTTCCGAATAAATCATCGCCGATTCCGTGATCTCCAGATTGATCTCGGAAGGGGAAATTCCGTATTTCTTCACAATGGAAAGGAGTCTTCCCGTCAGCTCCGCGTCCATGCACTGCACCGTGGAGAGGTTGACCTCCACGAACTGAAGGCCCGCCCGCTGCGCGGTCCCCGAGGCAAGGAACCGGCACACCTTTTCAAAGACGAACTCGCCGATCTGCGAGATCATGCCGGTCTGCTCCGCAATCCCGATGAACTCCTCCGGCGAAATCATGCCGAGCTCCTCGTCCTTGAGGCGGACCAATGCCTCCGCCGAGTGAATTTTCCCGCACCTCGCGTCATAAATCGGCTGATAATATACCTGAAGGGATTCGTTGTCCAGCGCCCGCTTCACCGCCATTTCCACGGAAACGCGGCGCTCCTCGTCCCGCATTTCATCGGCCATGTAGATCCGGTTCTTCGGCAGGCGGTCGTTGTAGCCCGCCTCGGCAAAAAAGGTCAGCTGCTCCGGCGTCTTCACATTCTCCGGAATCTGCGTCATCCAGATCTGCGCCGCCACCGGAACCTTGATCGTCCCGTACTGCCAGGAGCTGCAGAAACGCTGACGGAGGAGCTCCGCCAGAGGTTCTGCCTGTTCCCTCGTGCAGTTGTAGCGCAGAATGGCGAATTCGCCGGGGCCGGTCCGGTACACCTTGCTGTCCTTGCCCGCCATGTCCTGAAGCCAGCCGCCGATCCTCTGCAGGATCCCGCTGGTCGTCTCCGTTCCGAGCATCATGCTGTAATACGTGTAATGCTGAAGCTTCACCGCAATCAGGCACGAGGAATACCGGTCCCCGAAGAGGACCCGCGCATCCTTGTTCAGGGCATAGCCGCTGAGAAGCCCCGTTTCCGCATCCTGAAGCTCCTCCCCGTTGTCCATCAGGATCATGCAGCCGGTCAGGAACAGAGACTGCAGGAATACCGAGGCCCGGAGGTACGGACTTGCGAGCTCCAGAAGAAAGCTTCCCATCCATCCGGCATACAGAACCAGCAGATAATAAAAGTCCTCTCCGAGCGCCTTTCTGTAGCGCAGCATCAGGATCAGACAGTGGATCGCATAGAACGCAATCACCACCGCATAAATGCCGTAAAAATCCCCGCGGGTATACTGGCCCGCCGCATTGTAGGAATAGGTCAGCCCGCGCAGAAAAGGCAGGATCATCACCACCGTCAGGATATATTCCGGAAGGGAAAGCAGAAACCTTCTCCTCCGGCTCAGTCCGTAGCCGCAGCCTGTCAGCTCCAGAAGGTACAGCAGCAGCATGTACCCCGTTGAAATATAGAAGTAATGTGCCACTCCCGTCGTCGCTTCCAGAAGGAGATGGTTCTGGGATCCGCAGTTGCGCAGCGCACCGGTTGCAAATTCCCCGAAGGCTGCCACTGCCATCTCCGCGGCCATCCCGAAAAACAGGCGCGCACGAAAGCTCCGGACCCCCTTCTTCCGGAAAAAAGCAAACAGAAGAAGAATGTCCAGAAGGCCTGCCGCAAGATCAAAATTTAAGTTGTAACGTCCCGTCGGATACATCATGTCCTAGATCTTATCACACTTTTCGTTCTTTTTCCGGCTTCCCGCGAGGATTCTTTTCCCGCCTTCTCTTCATGCCTCTTTCCAGATGCCCCAGGCGATGCCGACCTTCCCGCCCCTTTCGAGATAAGCCTTCATCTTCCGCTGGAGCGAGGTGTCCTCCCGGAGGTCCTCCGGCTTCACATGGTCCTGCTGCCCCGCTGCAAGCTTGTACACCCATTCCAGATAGTCCGTGGCATCCGGGTCCACCTTCGTGATCTGAAAATGCGCGGCGAACGAAAGGATCCTCGAATCCGGAGGAAGGAGGTCCTTCAGCGCGGGCGAAAGGAGCCAGGAGTCGCACATTCTCGGCCGTCCGGCAGCCTCCGGGAAATATTCCCGGAAAAAGGCGGCCTGCTGCGCATAGGAGGCTTCCAGCTTCTCCTCCGACAGATCCGCATCCCCCGGGATATGAATGCTGACCGCATTCTCTTCGTCATTGATCTCATATTCCAGCTCGCCCAGCCGGAAGAGCTTCCCGCAGATCTGGCGCGTCGTCCAGAAGCCCCGGTCGAATCCGTATACGCCGTAGGACACCCGGTACTCCCGGACGAACCGGGAGAAGCACTTCATCGTCGCAAGATAAATTTCCTCCGGGATCTCCTGCCACGGCTCCTGCCGCCGCATGGAAAAGGCCGCCATGGTCTGCAGGAGCAGCATATCCAGACCGTTCTCCGCGGCGGGATGCTCCGTCAGCTCCTTCCGGAGCCTGAGATAAGCCGCCGCCGAAAGGTCATACCGCATCAGCTCCCGGTAATCCTCCCCGGCAAGAAGCGCCCTGGTCCGTTCCTCCCCCGAAAGGCTCCCGAGCCGCTTTGTCACCTCCTGCGGCATGTCAATATCCTGTAAAAATCCGATGTAGCTGTTCATTTTTATACCTCTTTATACCTCAACTGAGGCAGCCGGTGCGTCAGCACCGATTCCGTGCGCGGTTCCGGTTCATTTCACTTCAGGCTCATTTCACTTCGGGGCCCATTTTCACGCCGGAACCTGCACGGGATGTTTCTTGAAAACTTCCCGCCCTGTGAGTATGATAAACCCTGTAAGCGCTTACAGTCGCGTGCGGCGGTTAAAGTTTCTGAATCCGGCCGTCCTGCTGCTTGGCGCGTTTTCCATTATCCGGTGATCAAAGTCTATTGTGGAATACGGTTCCGGCTTCTTACTGCGGTTTTCCGGTATCCGCGGCCAGAATCCGGACACATCTCACCAGGAAGCAAGACAGAGGGTGTTTCCATGAACATTTATGATATTGCAAAGCTGGCCGGTGTCTCCATTGCCACGGTCTCCCGCGTCGTGAACGGAAGCGACAAGGTCAGTGAAAGGACCAGGCAGCGCGTTCTTGCCATCATCGAGAGGGAAGGCTATACCCCCAACGTTTTCGCGCAGGGACTCGGTCTTCATACCATGCACACCGTCGGCATTCTGGTTCCGGACATTGCCGATCCGTATATGTCCTGTGCCGTTTCTTATGTAGAAGATCAGCTGCAGATTTACGGATATGGCTGCATTCTTTCCTGCAGCGGCTTCGAGCAGGCGCAGAAGGAGTCCCACATCCAGATGCTCCTTTCCAAGCATATAGACGCCCTGATTCTGATCGGCTCCACCTACTCCGGTCATGGGAAAGATCCAGCGGAAACCGACTATATCCGCAGCGCCGCGCTTCAGGTTCCGGTTTTTCTCATCAACGGAGCCGTGGAGGGCGACAACATCTACTGCTCGGTGAGCTGCGACCGTCAGGCCGTTTATGAAGCCGTATCCGCGCTCCTGCGGAAAGGGAGGCGGCGCATTCTGTTCCTCACGGACTCCCGTTCCTACAGCGCCGCGGAGAAACGCGCAGGCTGCGAGGAGGCTCTCCGGCAGGCAGGACTTGCCCCGGATCCTTCTCTCTTCCGGATGGTGCCGGACGACATTCACAAGGTGCGGGATCTTCTTCTCTCGGAAAATTCTGCCTTTGACGCCGTCATGGCAACCGACGATGTCATGGCCGTCGGCGCTCTTAAATACGCCGCTGCCCGGAATCTCAGGGTGCCGGAGGACCTTGCGGTCATCGGCTATAACAACTCCACACTCGCTGTCTGCTGCGAGCCGGAGCTTACCAGCATTGACAACCGCTCCCGCCGACTCTGCCAGGACACCGTGGATCATCTGATCGCAGTTCTTGGCGGCAGCCGCGATGTTCCGGGAAGCATTGCCGTCTCCTGCCAGCTGATCGCCCGGGACACGACCGATTTCTGAAATCCATTCTCCAAAATGCCGCAAACGCCGTTTTTCCGTCACGCCCGTTCTTGACAATCGTCTGACCGCTGTTATAGTTGAAATGTAAGCGGTTACATTCTGCCGCAGAACCATATTTTGATACCCTGCAGAATCCTGCAGGACAAGAGAGGACTTGGAACAAATGAAAGCATTTATGGATAAGGACTTTATGCTCCAGAACGAAACAGCGAAGCACCTGTTTCACGATTACTGCGAGGATCTCCCGATTGTTGACTACCACTGCCACATTCCGCCGAAGGAAATCTATGAGGACCGCCGGTACAACAACATCGCAGAGGTCTGGCTCGGAGGACGCGGCGAGGACGGCACGTATTTCGGAGATCACTACAAGTGGAGAGTCATGCGCTGCAACGGAACTCCCGAGAATCTGGTAACCGGCGACGCGGATCCGTATGAGAAGTTTCTCGCCTTTGCAAAGACTCTGGAGATGGCAATCGGCAACCCGATGTACCACTGGAGCAATCTGGAGCTGAAGAAGTACTTCGGCATTGAGGAGCCTCTGACTCCCGAAAACGCAAAGGAAATCTGGGACAAGACCAGCGAAATGCTGCAGAATGATCCGAACCTGACCGTCCGCGGCATCATCCGCCAGTCCAACGTGGAGTTCGTCGGCACCACCGATGATCCGATTGATTCCCTGGAGTGGCATGAGAAGCTGGCGCAGATTCCGGATCTTGGCTTCAAGGTCTGCCCTTCCTTCCGCCCCGACAAGGCCGTCAACATCCAGAGAGACGGATTTGCGGAATATATGGCAAAGCTCGGCGAGGTCACCGGACGCTCCATGAACCACATCAGCGACGTCATTGACGCCCTCTATGAGCGCGTCGATTTCTTCAAGGCACACGGCTGCCGCGCAACCGATCACGGTCTTGACTATGTTCCTTTTGCCGCCTGTGATGAGAAGGAAGCAGACCGCGTCTTCGGTAAGGCCATGGCGGGTGAGAAGCTTACCCGTGAAGAGGTGGATGAGTACCAGACCTACGTCCTTCTTGCTCTTGCGAGAAAGTACCACAAGGAGAACATCGTCATGGAGATTCACTTCTCCTGCACGCGCAACAACAACAAGAGAATGTATGAGCTCCTCGGACCGGACACCGGCTACGACATGATCGCGAAGTCCACCTGCTACAACCAGCTGGCAGAGCTGTTCTCCGCGCTGGATGAGACCAACGAGCTGCCCAAGTGCATCGTCTTCTCTCTGGATGAGGCGGATCTCAACCAGATCGCAACCTGCCTCGGCTGCTTCCAGTCCGATGAGGTTCCCGGCAAGATGCAGCTCGGTGCCGCATGGTGGTTCCTGGACACCCGGGACGGCATGGAGGCTCAGATGAAGGCTCTCGGCAACCTCGGCGTTCTCGGCAACTTCGTCGGAATGCTGACCGACTCCCGCTCCTTCCTCTCCTACACGCGCCACGACTACTTCCGCCGCATCATGTGCAACCTGATCG
>DAIMKA010000059.1:9734-9954 GCA_036721955.1 Lachnospiraceae bacterium
GCAAGTGGGTGGAAGACGGCGAATACCCGGATAACGAGGCTTCCCTGAAGAAGATCGTTCAGGGCATCAGCTGCTACAACGCAGAGCGCTACTTCGGCATCTGAGAAAATATCCGGCGCGTCTGAATAAAATATCAGGGAAAACGCAAACCCGATCAGTAATGTGTGACGTCAGCCGCACTTATAGCGAAAAACAGGCACTGCAGAAAAATCTGCAGTGC
>DAIMKA010000060.1:0-9952 GCA_036721955.1 Lachnospiraceae bacterium
AGCTGACGAGGGTTATGATTGATGAACGGATCCCCGCGGCGCTTCGCGGCCGTATTGTTCTGCCGGCAGACGGGAACCGGATCCTCTGGGTTCCGGGCTACCGGATCGGAGCGGATTACAAAATCAGTGGTGCGACGCGGACGGTGCTGGAACTCTCCCTTGAGGGAACCGGACCCTGCGTTACAGATAGAAATCCGCAGCGGCACCGGCAATCCGGAAATTCGTAATGGAAATCCGGGATGCCGGGCCGCTTCGGCAATCACAGGCTTTCACAAGAAAAGAGGTAGGAAATGGCTGAGAAGATTACTGTACTGATTCCGGAAGAAGACATCGACAAGAGAGTTCGTGAACTTGCGGCACAGATTTCGAAGGACTATGAGGGCCGCAAGATCCGCATGGTCGGCATTCTGAAGGGCGCGAGCTTCTTCATGTGCGAGCTGGCAAAGCGCATTACGGTTCCGGTTTCCATTGATTTCATGCAGGTGTCCAGCTACGGCGGAGCGACGGAATCCACGGGTACGGTCCGGATCCGCAAAGACCTGGACGAGTCGATCGAGGACCTGGATGTCATCATCGTTGAGGACATCGTGGATTCCGGACGCACACTTGCTTTTCTCGGTGATTTCCTGAAAAAGAAAGGCGCGAAGAGCATTCGCTACTGCACGCTTCTGGACAAGCCGGAGCGCCGCGTAGTGGATCTGAAGGCAGATTATTCCGGCTTCACCATTCCGGACAAGTTCGTTGTCGGATATGGAATGGATTATGATCAGGAGTATCGGAATCTGCCCTACATCGGCGTCGTGGAACTTTGATCCGATACAGATTTTCCGTGCGATTGTGACTGCTCCGGAGAGAAGATGCTTTGGACGGTGTTTTCCGGGACGGAGCAGGGGCGAAGATACAGCAGTCAGTATGACCGCGGCCCTGCTGCGGTGAGAAAGGCATAGTTTGGATAACAACGAAAACAGAAATACAGGAAACCGCATGGTGATCGGCATTGTGGCGATCATGATGGTTTTTATCCTGATCCAGTTCGTGAAAGGCACCTACGGGCAGCCGCAGAATCCCTATACGCAGGGATCTTATGAGAAGGATCTCGCGGCCGGAAATGTCACATCCGTGGAGATTGTTCCGAATCAGGAGACACCGACAGGATCTGCAATCGTCACACTTTCGGGCGGCGCTGTGCGGACGCTCTATGCGACGGACATTACGAAAATTGAAGAGCTGACCCGGGAGAACGGCGTGGAGCCGGTGGTGGATGATGTTCCCCGGGAGAGCTGGTTTATGACGAGCGTCCTTCCGATGCTGCTCGTCGCGGCTGTGTGCCTTCTGTTCTTCTATCTGATGAGTGCACAGCAGATGGGAGGCGGCGGAGCGAATGCGCGGATGATGAACTTCGGCAAGAGCCGCGCACAGCTGGCCGACGGGAAGGACCGGGTGACCTTTCAGGACGTGGCGGGTCTGGAAGAAGAAAAAGGAGATCTGGAGGAAATTGTGGATTTCCTGAAGGATCCGGCCAAGTATACGTCTCTGGGCGCGCGGATTCCGAAGGGCGTTCTTCTGGAGGGAGCTCCCGGAACCGGCAAAACCCTTTTGGCAAAGGCGGTAGCGGGAGAGGCGGGCGTTCCGTTCTACTCCATTTCCGGATCGGACTTTGTCGAGATGTTCGTCGGTGTCGGTGCGAGCCGTGTCCGCGATATGTTCGAGGAAGCGAAGAAGAACTGCCCCTGCATCGTCTTTATTGATGAGATTGACGCAGTGGCGAGACGCCGCGGAACCGGTGTCGGCGGCGGTCATGATGAAAGGGAGCAGACGCTGAACCAGCTCCTGGTGGAAATGGACGGCTTCGGCGTTAACGAAGGAATCATCGTGATGGCGGCAACCAACCGCGCAGACATTCTGGATCCCGCGATTCTGCGGCCCGGCCGGTTCGACCGCAAGATCACCGTCTCCCGACCGGATGTGAAGGGACGGGAAGAGATTCTGGCGGTTCACGCGAGGAAGAAGCCGCTCGGAGATGATGTCAATCTGAAAGAGATTGCGCAGACCACAGCGGGCTTTTCCGGCGCAGATCTGGAAAACCTGCTCAATGAGGCGGCGATTCGCGCAGCGAGAGAGGGCCGCAGATACATCGACCAGAAAGACATCCGTGCGGCATTCATCAAGGTGGGAATCGGCGCGGAGAAGAAAAGCCGCGTAATCTCCGACAAAGAGAAGAAAATCACAGCCTATCATGAGAGCGGCCATGCCATTTTGTTCCACGAACTGGAAGATGTCGGACCGGTTTATACCGTTTCGATCATTCCGACCGGAGTCGGAGCTGCCGGATACACGATGCCGCTTCCGTCCCGGGACGAGATGTTTGCGACAAGAGGACAGATGCTGCATGAGATCATGGTGGATTTCGGCGGACGGATTGCGGAAGAGCTGATTCTGGATGACATCACGACCGGAGCCTCCAATGATATCCAGAAGGCGACGGCAACGGCACGGAGCATGGTGACGAAGTACGGCATGAGTGCCAGCATCGGTGCCATCAACTACCAGCAGGAAGAAGAGGACGTCTTCCTCGGCTATGATCTGGGCCACAGCTCCCGCAACAGTGAGTACATGGCAGGCGAAATCGACAAGGAGGTCAAGGCCATCATTGACCGCTGCTATGCGGATGCCAGAGCCATCATCCTTGCACATGAAGATGTGCTCCATGCCAGTGCGAAGCTTCTGATGGAGAAGGAAAAGATCACCGGTGAAGAGTTCGACGCTCTGTTCCATTCGGACGCGAAGGCTGAAATCGATGAGAATCGTCAGACTACATTGTGATTATGCACAAAAACAAGCAATCGAATTTGTAAAATTCGTGTAATCAGCGAATTGCTGGAAAAGGGGGAAACTGCTACTATACTACTTGTAACCCCCCAATACATTATAAGTTTTTGCTATACCCCATAAGAAGTTTTACCTTCTCGAAAACGACGGCCCCCCAAGCACCGTCGTTTTTGCTTGTCCGCAAATATTCTTTTCAGGCATTTTCTGTTTCCATTTCCCGGTTTGTGCGTTATAATTGCAGTCAGTAACATTGTTGATTTTTTATCAATCAAGGTTTCTATTTCAGGGAAAGGTGGTATTGGATATGCCTATCGTTACTAGTACAGAACTGTTCAAGAAGGCTTATGACGGCGGCTACGCAATCGGAGCTTTCAACATCAACAACATTGAAATCGTTCAGGGAATTACGGATGCAGCAGCAGAGCTGAAGAGCCCCGTGATCCTTCAGGCTTCCCAGGGTGCAAGAAAGTATGCGAATTCCGTATACCTCGTCAAGCTGGTTGAGGCAGCAGCAGAGCTTCATCCGGAAGTTCCGATCGTTCTTCATCTGGACCACGGCGCTGATTTCGAGACCTGCAAGGACTGCATTGACAACGGATTTACCTCCGTTATGATCGATTACTCCGGCCATCCGTTCCAGGAGAACATTGAGGTTTCCAGGAAGGTTGCCGAGTACGCACATGAGCGCGGCGTTGTTGTCGAGGCTGAGCTGGGGACTCTGGCCGGACAGGAAGACGCTGTATCGGTAGAGGCAGACAAGGCTTTCTATACTCATCCGGAGGAAGTGGAAGAGTTCGTTGAGAAGACCGGCGTAGATTCCCTTGCAATCGCAATCGGAACCTCTCACGGTGCATATAAGTTCAAGCCCGGCACCAAGCCGCAGCTTCGTCTGGACATCCTGGATGAGGTTGCCAAGAGACTTCCCGGATTCCCGATCGTTCTTCACGGTTCCTCTTCGGTTCCTCAGGAATATGTCAAGATCATCAACGAGAACGGCGGCAAGCTGGTTGACGCAATCGGCGTACCGGAAGATCAGCTTCGTGAGGCTGCAAAGCGCGCAGTCTGCAAGATCAACATCGACTCCGACCTTCGTCTCGGCATGACCGCAGGCATCCGCAAGCACTTTGTAGAGCATCCGGATCACTTCGATCCCCGTCAGTACCTCGGCGATGGCCGTGCAAACGTCAAGGCTATCGTTGAGCACAAGATCAAGGACGTACTTGGTTCTGACAATAAGATCTGAGAATTTCGGAACGGAGCTTCCGGGATTCCGGAACCTTACACAGAATGATTCTGAAAGATCTGCAGCGTTTCGCTGCAGATCTTTTTCTTGGGGCCGCTGAGCGGCCTCAATTTCGATGATCCCATCGGAGAATCTCCTCGGGGTGCCGCAAAAAAACGCGGCACAGAAAGGTAAGTTTGAAAGTGACATTGATATGTCACTTTCAAACAGCAGCATCGGTGCTGACGCATTCGGCAAAACCGCTGCACTCGAAGATGCCTGATGGCATCTTCTCCTGCTTAGAGTGCCGCCAAGCGGCACTCTGTATACAGAGAGAATTCGCCTTCGCGAAATTCTCTCTGGTATCGCGGATTTTGCCTCAGTGAGGTATAAACATGCAGACAGCAGACGGCATCAGCATAGTGAAGGGAATTGCCATCGGCAGGATACGGTGCCGCAGCAGGAAGAATGACAGCGATGGCGGACCGCTCCATGGCGAGCCGGCCCGGGAGCTGAAACGCTTTGAAGAGGCAAGAAGGCAGGTACAGCGCCAGCAGAGGCAGCTGTACGAGAAGGCGTCGGAGACGGCGGGAGAGAAGTACGCGGAGATTTTCCGGCTGTATGCGGAAATTCTGGAGGATGAGACGCTTCTTTCGGAAATCCGCCGAAGGATCGGGGAAGAAAAGCTCACGGCACAAAATGCCGTGCGGCAGAGTCTGGATGAAATCGGAAGGCAGTTCCGCGAGATGGAGGATCCTTACTTTCGGGCAAGGGAGACGGACATTCTGGATATCCGGAACGCGCTTCTGGAGAATCTCTCCTGTCCCCCCGCCGGGGAGGAACCGCAGCAGGAGAGGTCCGGGGAACCGGTGATTCTCGTGGGGGAGGACTTTACGCCTTCGGACACCGTCCGCCTTGACCGCAACGCTCTGGCCGGGCTGATCACCAGGGAAGGCAGCGTCAACTCGCACACGGCAATTCTGGCAAGATCCATGAATCTTCCGACACTTGTGCAGTGTGACGAAGTGTCTGCGGACTGGAATGGCAAAATGGCGGTTCTGGACGGCTATGCGGGAAAGGTCTATCTGGATCCGACGGAAGAATTTCTGGATTCTGTGAGAAAACGCAGACTGGAAGATGAAAGAGAACAGGCGTCCCTGCTCGCATTGAGAAATGAGCCGACGGTTACCGGAGACGGAAAGAGAATCCTGCTGGGAGCCAATATTGCGGTTTTGTCTGATGTGAAGAAGGCAAAGGAAAACGGAGCAGAAAAAATCGGCCTGTTTCGTTCGGAGTTTCTGTACCTCAATGCCGCGGAGGAACCCTCTGAGGAAGAACAGTTTCAGGCATACCGGAACGTGCTGGAGGAATTTGCACCCGGAAAAGTCGTGATCCGGACCTGTGACATCGGAGCGGATAAGACGGCTCCCTATATGAAACTGGACCCGGAGGAAAATCCGGCACTGGGGTTTCGGGCGGTTCGGATCTGTCTGAAACGGAAGGATTTTTTCCGGCGGCAGCTCCGGGCGCTGCTGCGGGCTTCTGCGTATGGCAGCCTGGAGATTATGATTCCGATGATCACATCGGTGTGGGAAATGAAGGCATGCAGAAAACTTCTGGAGGAGTGCCGGATGGAACTGGAACAAAAGGGAATTCCGATGGCGGAAAAGGTTCCCCTGGGAATGATCGTGGAGACACCCGCGGCGGCTCTCTGCGCGGAAGAGCTTGCCATGGAGGCGGATTTCTTCTCAATCGGAACGAATGATCTGACGCAGTATACCTGTGCGGCGGACCGCCAGAATCAGAGCCTCGGTGATTTCTTTGATCCGCGCCACCCGGCGGTTCTGAAGGAAATCCGTATGACGGTGGAAGCGGCACACCGGCACGGCATCCGCGTCGGCATCTGCGGAGAGATGGGATCGGATCCGCAGATGACGGAAATGCTCCTTCGGATGGGGGTGGATGAACTTTCGGTGAATCCGTCCGCCATCCTGCCTCTCCGGAAGAAAATCAGAACAATCCATCTCAGGACTCCGGAAGAGCCACCTCTTCAATGAGATTCAGAACGATGCGGTTCGAATTGGTCTGGGAGCTCTTCTCCATGGCGGCAATGTACTGCGCACGGTTGTCATAGAGCTCCTGGACCTTCTCCAGAAGGACATCCGGGAGATCGTCGTCCTGCACTACGATGCTGTAGCCCTGCGCCTCGAAGGAGGCGGCATTGAGCTTCTGGTCGCCGCGGCCGGTGGGAAGCGGGACCAGGAGGTTCGGTTTCTTCAGAGCGAGCAGCTCGCAGATGGCATTGGCTCCTGCACGGGAGAGAACGATGTCTGCCATGGCATAGAGATCTTTCAGATCTTCCTTGACGTACTCGAACTGGCGGTAGCCGGGACGGGTCAGGAGAAGATTGTCCATTTTGTCCTTGCCGCACAGGTGAACGATCTGGAACTTCTCAAGGAGCGCGTCCAGATTGTCACGGATGGTCTTGTTGATGGAGGACGCACCCAGAGATCCGCCGATGACCAACAGAACCGGCCTGCCCTCTTCAAAGCCGCACAGGGAGAGGCCGCGGCTGCGGTCGCCATGGAAAAGCTCGTCGCGGATCGGCGTTCCGGTCAGAACGGCCTTGGAATCCGGGAGGTCCTTCAAGGTTTCCGGGAAGTTGCAGCAGACCTTGGCTGCGAAAGGAGTGCACAGCTTGTTGGCAAGCCCCGGCGTCATGTCGGATTCATGAATGATGCACGGAATATGAAGGGCGTGCGCGGCGTGCACGACCGGCACGCCGACATAGCCGCCCTTGGAAAAGACTACGTTCGGTGCGAATTCCTTCAGGAATTTATGCGCCTCCTGATAGCCGCGGATCACGCGGAACGGATCGGAGAAATTCTTCGGGTCAAAATAGCGGCGAAGCTTCCCTGTCTCTATGGCGACATAGGGGATGCCGTAGTCTGCAACAAGCTTCCGCTCAATTCCGTTGATGGATCCGATATAGGCAATTTCATATCCGGCGTTTCTCAGATAAGGAATCAGGGCCAGATTGGGAGTGCAGTGACCTGCCGTTCCGCCTCCGGTCAGTACGATTTTCTTGCTCATGGATGAATTCACCTCAACCTGAATCTTAATTTACTTCATTTCCGCAAGCGCGGCCCGGATGGCATGAGAGAGCTGATCGGGACATGAGGTATTCTTGAAGCCGCAGGTGGTTCCGGCCAGAAGGTCCGCAACCTCCTCTGCCTTTCTCCCCTCCACAAGGCGGCTGATGCCCTTCAGGTTGCCGTTGCAGCCGCCGGTGAAGGCCACCTTGCGGATGATGTGATCAGCATCAATGTCGAGTTCAATCTGGGTGGAGCAGGTGCCGGTTGTTTTATAGATCATAAAAGTCTCCTTTGCTTGTGTTTCTGTTCAATGGGAAATGGACGGGCGGAAAATCCCGCTGACCGTCAAAATTTTATTATACGCCGGAAATCTGTTTTTTCCTATCCGTCTTTCGCATCCGGAGGATGCGGCAGGCATATCACGGACGGTGACTCTGCTCCGGAGCCTCGGATGGCCGGGCGGCTTGCATTCGCTATTTCAGGCTGATAAACTATTTCCCGGTACACTGCGCTGCCTGTTCTGGGGAAAAGGCCCGGGAAATCCGGACAGACAGAGGGGAAATGATGTGCGGTGGAAGTTAGAAGGTGACATCGATAGGTCGCTTTCAAGTTGCAGCGTCGGTGCTGACGCACCGGCTGCCTCAGCGAGGCATCAAGATGGCAATCAGGGTCCGGGCGCGAGGAGGTATCGTCCAATGGCAAAGGTTACATTTGATTATTCCAAGGCAAAGGGGTTTGTCAGGGAAGAGGAAGTTAAGAATATTGAAAGTCAGGTTCTTGCAGCGAAGGAGCTGCTGGTGTCCGGAACCGGCGCCGGCAATGATTTCCTGGGCTGGGTGAATCTTCCCGTTGATTATGACAAGGAAGAGTTTGCGAGAATCAGGAAGGCGGCTGCGAAGATTCAGAGTGATTCGGATGTCCTGCTGGTTCTGGGAATCGGCGGTTCCTATCTGGGCGCCCGCGCGGCGATCAATTTCCTTCGCCACAATTTCTACAATACGGTTTCCAAAGAGATCCGCAAGACCCCTGAGATTTATTTCGCGGGCAATTCCATCAGCGGGACCTACCTCGCGAACCTGGTGGATGTAATCGGCGACCGTGATTTCTCGATTAATGTCATTTCGAAGTCCGGCACGACAACGGAAACCTCGATTGCGTTCCGGCTGTTCCGTGAGATGGCGGAGAAGAAGTACGGCAAGGAGGGCGCTGCAAAGAGAATTTACGCAACGACGGACAAGGCCCGCGGAGCACTGAAGACTCTGGCGGATGCGGAAGGGTATGAAACCTTCGTGATTCCGGACAATGTCGGCGGACGCTTCTCGGTTCTGACGGCAGTCGGTCTTCTTCCGATCGCGGTTTCCGGAGCGAATATTGATCAGCTGATGGAAGGTGCGGCAGAAGGAAGAAAGCTTGCCATGGAGTCTCCGTATGAGGACAACGACGCGCTGAAGTATGCGGCGCTGCGCAATATTTTCCTGCGCAAGGGCAAGGCGGTTGAGATTCTTGCCAACTATGAGCCGTCTCTTCACTACACTTCCGAGTGGTGGAAGCAGCTCTACGGCGAGTCCGAGGGCAAGGATCAGAGAGGCCTCTTCCCGGCCAGCGTGGATCTGACCACGGATCTTCATTCCATGGGCCAGTTCATTCAGGACGGTGCCCGCATTATGTTCGAGACCGTGCTGAATGTGGAGAAGCCGAAGGCGGATGTCACCATCGGAACGGATGCGGAGAATCTGGACGGACTGAACTTCCTGGCGGGCAAGACCATGAATTTTGCCAATCAGGCAGCGATGAACGGAACGATTCTGGCACACACGGATGGAAATGTTCCGAACCTGATGGTGAAGATTCCGGAGCAGACGGAGTTCTATCTCGGCGAGCTGTTCTACTTCTTTGAGTTTGCCTGCGGCGTGTCCGGCTATCTCCTCGGCGTGAATCCGTTCAATCAGCCCGGCGTGGAGTCTTATAAGCACAACATGTTCGCTCTGCTCGGAAAGCCCGGCTTTGAGGACCAGACGGAGGCCCTGCTGGCAAGGCTGGCCGACTGAGCGGTAACGGAGGGCCGGCGGTACGGAAATGTCCGCCGGATCCGGATGAAAGGTTTGATTTTATGATGAAGATTACCCGAAAAGGAACCAGAGCAACATTGCTGGAACGGGACTTCACGAACAGGGACGGGAGCTTGCTTCCGTCCCTGTATTTTCCCGCTCTGGAAAAAGGCGGCGTTGCCATGAATCTGATTTCCACCAGGTTCGGAGGTGTTTCGGAGGGACAGTTCGCGTCGCTGAACCTGACAAGCGGCCGCGGAGACAGCAGGGAACATGTCCGGGAGAATTTCGCGAGGATTGCAGCGGCTTTCGGAACGGATCTTGCACACTGCGTCTGTTCGCATCAGGTGCATGAGACCAATGTGCGGCGCGTGGGAAGAGAGGATGCGGGAATGGGCATTCTGCGCCCCTCTGTCTGGGAAAGTGCCGATGGCATCGTGACGAATGAACCGGGACTGGTTCTGGCAACTTTTTATGCGGATTGTGTTCCGCTTCTGTTCGTGGATCCGGTGCACCGTGCGGTGGGAGCGAGCCACTCCGGCTGGCGCGGAACCGTCGGAAAAATCGGCGCCAGGACTGTTCGGCTGATGGAACGGGAATTCGGGTCGGCTCCGGAAGATCTCCTGGTCGGGATCGGCCCGTCCATCTGTGCGGACCACTATGAGGTCAGCGGGGATGTGGCGGAAGAATTCCGGAAGGCGTTTCCGGGACAGGAAGACCGGCTTCTGGAGTATCGCGGGAACCCGGGACATGTCCAG
>DAIMKA010000061.1:0-9763 GCA_036721955.1 Lachnospiraceae bacterium
GGATGGTCCGTTTTCATGAAACCGGCATGGGCCGATCAGCAGAAAGTGAAAGAATGTCATGTCAGATCTAGCCAATCAGTTTTTTAAAGCCTTTATCAAGAACAACCGCTGGCAGCTCTATGTGAAGGGCCTGGGCAACACCATTGAGGTAACGCTCTTTGCGGCCATCCTGGGCCTGGTTCTGGGTACCGTTGCCTGCCTTCTCAACATGCAGCGGACGAAGAGCGGGAAGAGAACAATCCTCTCGCGGATCGCGTATGTCTATATTGATGTCATCCGCGGAACGCCGACGATGATTCAGCTCCTGATCATGTGGAATGTCATCATGGCGACCTCCAAGAACAAGATCCTGGTGGCGACCATGGCTTTCGGCATCAACTCCGGCGCATATGTGGCGGAGATCATCCGCGGCGGCATTCAGTCGGTGGATGATGGCCAGATGGAGGCGGGGCGCTCCCTTGGTCTCTCGAAGCTTCAGACCATGATGGCGGTCATTCTGCCGCAGGCTTTCAAGAACTGCTTCCCGTCCCTTCTGAACGAGTTCATTACCCTCCTGAAGGAAACCTCCATTGCGGGAGCCGTCGGACTCTCCGAGCTGACCCATGCTTCGGATCAGGTGTCCTCGGCGACGTATGAGTACATGATGCCGCTTCTGGGCGCAGCAGTGATGTACTTCGTGGTTGTCAAGATTCTGTCCTTCTTCTTCGGAATCCTGGAGAAGAAGCTGCGTGCGAGCGACAATCGGTGAGGGGGAGAAGTTAGAATGGCTGAAGAGAGAAAAGCAATGATCCGCGTGAAGGATCTGAAGAAGGAATTCGGAGACAATCACGTTCTCCGCGGGATCAATTATGAAATCGAGAAGGGACAGAAGATCGTTCTGGTCGGCCCCTCCGGGTGCGGCAAGTCCACGTTCCTGCGCTGCATGAACCTTCTGGAGGTTCCGACGAGCGGAGAGGTGTGGCTGGATGACATCCGCGTCAACGATCCGCACACCGACATCAACAAGGTCCGCCAGAAAATGGGAATGGTGTTCCAGCACTTCAATCTGTTCCACAATCTGACGATCATGAACAACATCACGCTGGCTCCGGTGAAGCTGGGCCTCATGAATAAGGAAGAGGCGCAGGAAAAGGCGCTGCAGCTGCTCCGCCGCGTCAATCTGGAAGACAAGGCGGATGCCTATCCGCATTCTCTCTCGGGCGGCCAGCAGCAGAGAATTGCGATCTGCCGCGCTCTGGCGATGAATCCAGAGGTCATGCTCTTTGACGAGCCGACGTCGGCCCTGGACCCCGAGATGGTCGGAGAGGTCCTGCAGGTTATGACAGAGCTTGCGGATTCCGGCATGACGATGGTCGTCGTCACGCACGAGATGGCGTTTGCACGTCAGGTGGCCTCCAAGGTGATTTTCATCGATGAGGGCGTCATCAAGGAAGAGAACACGCCGGAGGAGTTCTTCGCACACCCGAAGAACCAGAGGCTCCAGGATTTCCTTTCGAAAGTGCTGCAGTAAGAGATCACTGTCTGCGGGCAGAGTGTTCCCCTGCGGGCAGAGCCGGACAGTGAAACGGAGTATCCCTGCCGGTATTCCGTCAGAGTGCCTGTCTGCGGGCAGGATCGGACAGTCATTCCTGGAAGCGCTGCGGTGCAGGACGGATGAAAGTAACGAGAAAAGAGAACGAGTGACTATGAGCTGGGAAGATTATGTGCGGCGGGTTTCTCCCTACGTGGCGGGAGAGCAGCCGAAGGACCCGAATATCATCAAGCTGAATACCAATGAATGCCCGTATCCTCCGGCACCGGGCGTCGCCGAAGCGGCAAGGACTCTGGCCGGGGATTATGCGGCGATGCGCCTGTATCCGGATATGGATGCGGAACCTCTGTCCTCAGCGATTGCGAAGCGCTATGGTGTGAAGCCGGAGCAGGTTTTCGTGGGAGTCGGTTCGGACGATGTGCTGTCCATGGCGTTTCTGACCTTCTTCACCTCCGGGAAAAAACTGCTGTTCCCGAACATCACCTATTCCTTCTATGATGTGTGGGCGGACCTGTACCGGATTCCGTACACAATGGTTCCTCTCCGGGAGGATTTTACGATTGATCCCCTGAATTACATTCCGGGCTCCGGGGCCTTTGCAGGAGAAGAGGGAGAGGTCGGGGGCATAATTTTCCCGAACCCGAACGCACCGACCGGTGTGGAGCTGGCGCCTGGTGAGATCGAGCGGATTGTCGCCGCGAACCGGGACAAGGTGGTCATTGTGGATGAGGCCTACGTGGACTTCGGTGCACAGTCGGCGCTTCCTCTGACTAAGAGGTATGATAACCTTCTGGTGGTGCAGACCTTCTCGAAGTCAAGAGCAATGGCGGGAGCGAGAATCGGGTTTGCCATCGGCAGCAGGAAGCTGATTTCTTATCTGAAGGATGTGAAATTCTCCTTCAATTCCTACACAATGAATCTGCAGACGATCCGGATGGGAACGGCTGCGGTGGAGGACGAGGCGTATTTTCAGAGCCTCACCTCGAGAATTATTGCAACAAGGGAGAAGTTTAAAAAGGACCTGACGGCGCTCGGCTTCGTCTATCCGGATTCCAGGACCAATTTCGTGTTCGCGCGGCACCCGCGGCATTCCGGACAGGAGCTGTTCGAGAAGCTCAGGGAGCGCGGCATCTATGTCCGCCACTGGAACAAGCCTCTGATCGGGGAGTATCTGCGGATCACCATCGGAACAGAGGAAGAGATGGCCGCCGTGACACAGGCATTGAAGGAGATCGTAAATGCTTAAGAAGTATTTTTATTGTTTTGTTATTTCCATGGTTCCCCTGATCGAGCTGCGCGGCGCAATTCCGATTGCCCAGGCCTTTCATGTGGCGGATCCCGCGTTTAACATGATTCTTGCCTACATCCTGATTGCCGTCGGCAACATGATCCCGGTTCCGTTCATCTTCTTCTTCGCAAGAAGAGTGCTGGAGTGGGGCGCGGACAAGAAGGTGATCGGGAAGTTTTTCACCTGGTGCCTGGAGAAGGGACACAAGGGCGGCGAGAAGCTGAAGGCAACGGCGGGACGAGGCCTGTACTGGGCGCTTCTTCTGTTCGTCGGCATTCCGCTCCCGGGGACGGGAGCGTGGACCGGAACCCTCGCGGCATCGTTCCTGGATATGGATTTCAAGAAGAGTGTGCTGGCGGTTTTCGGAGGCGTGGCGCTGGCGGGTGTCATCATGGCGGTGCTCAGCTTCGCAGTGGCTTCGGGAGTGACCGCAATCGGATAATTTTATCCTTGTCCGGACAAAAGGTACCGGAGCGGATACGTTTCGGGATGAATCCGGTAGAACAATACCGGAGCGGATGTGTTTCGAGATGATTCGTTAAAAAAGCTGGCGGGCAGAACGCAAGGGAGCGGGCGCAGAGAAATCTGCGCCTCTCTTTACATTCGGAGGAAGATGAAATGAGAGATGGATTTTTCAAAGCGGCGGCGGTTGTGCCCGCCATGACCGTGGCGGATCCGAAGACCAATGCGCAGGAAATTGTAAAGAGCATGAGGGAAGCGGCGGAGCGGGGCGCGAATCTGATTGTGTTCCCGGAGCTTGCGGTGACGGGATACACGGGCAATGATCTGTTCCTGCAGGACATGCTGCTGCGCGGTGCGGAGAACGCGCTCCGGGTGATCCGGGATGCAACGGCGGGGAGCCTTGCGGTTGTTTTCGTCGGGTTTCCTCTGGAGTGGAAGGGGAAGCTCTACAACACGGCTGCGGTTCTCCAGAACGGGAAAATTCTGGCCTTCATTCCCAAAAGGTTTCTCCCGGATTACGCGGAGTTCTATGAGCCGAGGCAGTTCACGCCGGGCCCCGTGACCGCGGAGAAGATCGCGTTTGACGGAGAAGACGTGCCGTTTGGAAGCCATATCCTTCTGGAGGTGGACGCCGTCCGGGATCTTCGGATCGGATGCGAGATCTGTGAGGACGCATGGGTCGTCAATGCGCCGCACATTGAGCACGCCCTGGCGGGAGCCAATCTGATGGTGAATCTGTCCGCCTCCAACGAGACGGTCGGAAAGGATGCGTACCGCACGCAGCTGTTCTCTTCCATTTCGGCGAGAACTCTGTCGGATTACATCTATGTCAGCTCCGGAGACGGGGAATCCACGCAGGACATCGTGTTCGGCGGCCGTGTGATGATGCTGGAGAACGGATCGGTCCTTGCACAGAGGAAGATCTTCGACAATGCTTACGGAGAGACGAAAATCACTTTTGCGGATTTTGATGTGCAGCGCATCAACTATGAGCGGCGCAGGATGACGTCCTTCGGAATTTCCGGTCAGAACGATTACCTCTGCATCCCGGTGCACATGGAGGAGAAGGAGTGCGTGCTGGACCGCGTGTTCGATCCGCACCCGTTCGTTCCGCAGGATGCGGCGGGGAGACTCGCGCGGTGCGAGGAGATTCTGAATATCCAGTCAAGAGGTCTTGCAAGACGCCTTCATCATATCCACTGCCCCGCTGCGGTCATCGGCGTCTCGGGAGGACTGGATTCGACGCTGGCGCTGCTCGTGACGGCAAGAGCGTTCGATCTTCTGGGACTTCCCAGGGAAAATATTCTGGCGGTGACGATGCCGTGCTTCGGCACTACAGACCGCACGTATCACAACGCATTGACTCTGGCGAAGACGCTCGGGGCAACGCTGAAGGAGGTCCGGATCGCCGCCGCGGTGACGCAGCATTTCCATGACATTGATCAGGATCCGTCGGTGCATGATGTGACCTATGAGAACGGACAGGCCAGAGAGCGGACGAAGGTTCTGATGGATCTTGCCAATCAGAGAAACGGCATTGTCATCGGAACGGGGGATCTGTCGGAGCTCGCACTCGGCTGGGCGACCTACAACGGCGACCACATGTCGATGTACGGCGTCAACGCCGGCGTCCCGAAGACGCTGGTTTCGCACCTGGTGCGGTGCTGCGCGGAGGCGGCCAGAGAGAAGGAACCGGCACTGTCCGCGTGCCTTCTGGACGTTCTGGACACGCCGGTGAGCCCGGAGCTTCTTCCCCCGACACAGGACGGAAAGATCTCTCAGAGAACCGAGGATCTCGTGGGCCCTTATGAGCTGCACGACTATTTCCTCTATTACATGCTGCGGTGCGGATACCGTCCGCGGAAGATTTACCGGATTGCACTGCAGTCCTTCGCGGGGGTGTATGACGGGGAGACCATTCTGAAGTGGGAGAAGAACTTCGTGCGGCGATTCTTTGCCCAGCAGTTCAAGCGCTCCTGCCTTCCGGACGGGCCGAAGGTCGGGTCGGTTGCCGTGTCGCCGCGCGGCGATCTCAGGATGCCGAGCGATGCCTGCGCACAGCTGTGGAAGGATGACCTTCCGGAAACTGTCATGTGACGGAAAGAGAAGCGGATGCCGGAAGCTCCCGGACGGTATTTTCCCTGCCGGAATCGCATTGTGATGCGAAATTCACTCTGTATATCTTGAGGGGACCGGCAGAGGCAATGGATGAAGAAGAAAGAGGAACAAGATCAATGCTGCTGCATTTTACCAAAATGGAAGGCTGCGGGAATGACTACATCTATGTAAACGGTTTCACGGAGAAGGTTCCGCAGGAGAAGAAACCGGAGATCGTGCGGAAGCTCTCCCGCGCGCATTTCGGGGTCGGCGGAGACGGCGTGATTTTCATCAATCCGTCGGACAAGGCCGATTTCGAAATGGAGATGTACAATCTGGACGGCTCCCGCGGACGGATGTGCGGGAACGGAATCCGCTGCGTCGGCAAGTACGTCTATGATCACGGCATGACAAACGGGAGAACGCAGATCACGGTGGAGAGCTTCGGAGCGGTGAAGAAACTGGAGCTTTTCTGCAGGGACGGACGCATGTTGACTGCACGGGTCAACATGGGACAGCCGGTTCTGGAAGCAGACCGGATCCCGGTTCTTCCGGAGAACAAGAGTGAAAGCGACACCGGTATGTCACGTTCGGACTGCAGCATCGGTGCTGGCGCACCGGCTGCCGCGGTGATTGACGAGCCGATTGAGGCGGCGGGGAGAACCTGGAGGATGACCTGCGTCTCCATGGGAAATCCGCACGCGGTTATTTTCGTGGATGAGGCGGATCTGAAGGCCAGAGGGCTTCGCGATGAGAACGGAGCGGAGATTCCGGACGGAGATCTTCGGAATCTGGACCTTGCGCATATCGGGCCGCAGTTCGAGCATCACCCGCGCTTCCCGGAGAGGACGAACACGGAGTTCGTGCAGGTCATCAATCGCAGTGAGGTCAACATGCGTGTCTGGGAGCGGGGCACCGGCGAGACGCTTGCCTGCGGGACGGGATGCTGCGCGACGGCGGTGGCCTGTGTCCTGAACGGGAAGACGGACCGGACGGTGGATGTGCACGTTCCGGGCGGAACCATCCGGATCGAATGGGATGAGAAGACGAATGAAATCTATATGACGGGACCTGCCGAAACGGTATTTGACGGGACTGTGGAGATTTCTCTATAATTTTTTATAATTGTTCAGCACCTGACGATTTTCAATGCGAATCATCTGCCTGCAGATTGATTCACGTTTGAAATCATTATAAATATGTTCAGCACCTCAGCACCAGGAAGGAGTATCAGAAGATGTTTGAAGCAAACAGTGACAATCTGAAATTACCCGGCAGCTATCTGTTCAGCACGGTGGCGAAGAAGACGAGAGCCTATCAGAGCGAGCATCCGGATGCGCAGCTGATCCGCATGGGAATCGGCGATGTGACGCAGCCCCTTCCTCCGGCGGTGATTGAGGCGCTGCACAAGGCAGTGGACGAGCAGGCGGACAGTGCGACCTTCCGCGGATATGCGCCGGATCTCGGGTATGATTTCCTCCGCGCGGCGATTGCGCAGAACGACTACCGCGCGCGCGGCTGCGATATTGCGGATGATGAGATTTTCGTTTCGGACGGAGCAAAATCCGATTCCGGCAACATTCAGGAGATTTTCGAGAAGGACAACGTCATTGCCGTCTGCGACCCGGTTTATCCGGTCTATGTGGACAGCAATGTCATGGCGGGAAGAACCGGAGAGTACGATGCCGCGACCGGACGCTGGAGCAATGTGATCTACATGCCCTGCACGGAGGAGAACGGCTTTGCACCGGATCTTCCGGGAACCGGGAAGACAAAGGAGGTTTCCGGAGACCGGAAGCCGGATCTGATCTACATCTGCTCGCCGAACAACCCGACGGGAGCGGCACTTACCAGGGCGCAGCTTCAGAAGTGGGTGGACTACGCGAACGCAAACGGCGCAGTGATCATTTTCGATTCCGCCTATGAGGCTTATATCACAGAGGACGATGTGCCGCACACCATTTATGAGTGCGAGGGTGCGAGAACCTGCGCGATCGAGATCCGCTCCTTCTCCAAGAATGCCGGATTCACGGGACTTCGTCTCGGCGCAACCGTTATCCCGAAGGACCTGAAGGATCACAACGGGAATGCACTGTACGGCCTGTGGGCCCGCCGCCATGGAACGAAGTACAACGGAGCTCCCTACATTGTGCAGAGGGCAGGAGAGGCCATCTATTCCGATGCCGGGAAGGCACAGGTCAAAGAGATGGTGAGCCGCTACATGAGCAATGCGAAGTTCATCAAGGAGAGCCTGCAGTCCATGGGCTACACCGCGTACGGCGGCGTGAACTCTCCGTATATCTGGCTGAAGACGCCGAACGGAATGACGAGCTGGGAATTCTTCGATTATCTGCTGGACAAGGCGAATGTGATCGGAACGCCCGGATCAGGCTTCGGACCCTCCGGCGAGCATTTCTTCCGCCTGACGAGCTTCGGCACGGTGGAGAATTCCAGAATTGCAATGGACCGGATCCGTGCGCTGTGATAAGATGATATCTGCTTAATACCTGCCGCGGAGGACATCTTCGGATGCCTCCGGTTCGGGCGCGGGTACTGGAATACACAGTTTTCGGAGGAAGTAGCAATGGCATTACTGCAGGAATGGCGCGCAAAGGCGTACAACGAGAAGGCAAATAAGGGTGATCTCCAGAGACTCTGGTCGGATTACTTTATGAAGGAGAAGCAGATCTACGAGCAGCTTTTGAAGACCCCCGATGAGGAAGTGAAGGGAACGGTTAAAGAGCTGGCGGAGAAGTACGGAATTTCTCTGGAGTATATGGTGGGATTCCTGGATGGAATCAATGACTCTCTGAAGATTGAGAACCCCATTGAGACCATGGAAGAGGACACCGAGGTCAGCCTCGCATTCGACAAGGAGAAGCTCTACAAGAACATGGTTGCCGCTGAGGCAGACTGGCTGTATCAGCTCCCTGAGTGGAATGACATCTTCTCCGAGGAGAAGCAGAAGGAGCTGTATCTCGAGCAGAAGAAGTCCGGAACGGTCGTCAAGGGCAAGAAGATTTATCCCAACGATCCCTGCCCGTGCGGATCCGGCAAGAAGTACAAGAAGTGCCACGGCCGCAACAAGTAAGGAGTACTGAAAACAAGCGGTCAGGGAACCTGTTTCCGGGAAAAAGCTTTCGGAAAGGTGAGAACCCGACGAATCCCGTGAGAATTCTACAGGAACTTTCACGGAAGAGACAAATGAATTAAAGAGAAAAAACAAGCTCCCCGCCCTGCCAGAAAGACAGGACGGGGAGCTTGTTTTTTGGGTGGCCTCAAGGTATCGGAGGATCCCTCCTGCAATCGAACGGCATCGCACCGCATGGATCCCTGCCCGGGTGTTACAGATCCGATTCGTTCAACAGATGCAGAATGAAAGAACGAATATTCCGCATTAAGCCCTGCCGAGGAACTGATCCCGGATGGTGATGTACATCTCTGCGTCAGCGGTTGCCTTGTAAGGGCGGACGTAGAAGATGCCGAGGATGCCGAAGGTGAAGAAATTCAGGATATTCCAGCCGATGAATGACAGATCCAGAAGGAACGCATGCCATTTGTTGCCGTTCATCATGGAGCGGGAGAGGCGGAATGCCTCTTTGCTGCTCATGCCGGGCTCCTCTGCCAGAATGTACGGAACCAGGCGGTAGGAATAGGTCTTCACGATTCCCGGAATGATGAAGAGCATTGTCCACAGAATCGTGTAGAGATCCCGCAGGAACATGGTCTTTACCACATTGAGGTAGCCGCTGCCAAAGCCGTGGAAGATTTCACCGAGCTTCGTCCGGCCGGTCTCCACGTGATTGATGATGAAGAACCGCTGACAGCCGCTCTCAATCGGATTCAGCAGGAACAGATTGATCGCGATCCCGATTAAGAAGACGATGACAACCAGAATCACAGCGAAAATCAGAAGAGACCACGGGAAGAACGGGAACTGGAACGACCAGCGGAAGCCTCCCGGAATCTGGCCGGCGTAAAACTGCGTCGAAGGACCTGCTGCACTGCCGATCTGCACACCGGCACCGGACGCCGCTCCGACGCTTCCTGCCATCGAGCCGGTCACGAAGGCGAGAATCAGAGCCACCAGAACACTCTTCCAGTAGGCAGGGCTCATTTTGGAGCGTGCCGTCTTTTTCACATCATGAATATGCCACATAACGATCTCCTTTCTGCCGGACGCATCGGATTTTCCCGAAGAAAAACGGGACGGTGCCGGACAGGTCTTTTGCAATCTCTGTTCCTATTAATATAGCACAGAGAAAAAGATCCGGACCGGATTTGACCGAAAATTCACAGTTTGTTCGCGGACATATTTTGTTCAAAAATTGGTTACAGCATCGTCATTTGCAGGAAAATTCGAAACGGTACACTGAAACTGTCGG
>DAIMKA010000062.1:0-9682 GCA_036721955.1 Lachnospiraceae bacterium
GTTGGCTTTTCTGTGCATTCTGGAGAATGCGGTGGAGAACACGGCGGGCGGCGGAACCATCACCCTGACCGCATCCGCGGATGCCCCGGTGAGAGGAAGCGCGTACTACCACTTCCGGATTGAAGACAACGGCTGCGGTATTTCGGAAGATCGTCTGCCGGTTCTCTTTGACCAGCCGGAGAGCGAGCTTTCCATTGCCAGGAAGGTCATCGGAACCATGGGCGGTTCCATTCAGGTGCGAAGCCGCCTCGGCGAGGGTGCAAGCTTCGAGATCCGCGTGAATCTGAAATTGCAGTGACTGCTTACTTCAGCGTCACATGCCGCCCGTTCACCTCTACGGAGTGAATGTTGCGGTTCAGGTAAACGGAGAACCGGGTGACGCCGCTCTTGCGGATCGTGGCATCCAGATTCGGATTCATATCCTGAAGCTCCTGCTTCAGGACACTGATATTGAGATCGTCGGTGCCATGCCGGTGAAAAATAGCGAGAATCTGCTTCTCAATTTCGGAATCCGCCGTGATCTTCTGCGAAATCCACACGCCGCTGTCACGCGTTGTGACGGTAAGGGACGGAAGATCCTTCAGGAATTCCGAGAGCTTGCTGTAGTGATAGTTCCGGATATCGAAGTCCGGGAAAATTTTGACGAGCCGGGATCCGACCTCGCCGAGACCGGTTTCCTTTCCGTCGGCGGCATTGTCTGTGATCATTTTGACAATGGCGGATTCAATTTCGGACTTTGCCGTGAAGCCGGGCTCTGCGGACTCGTTTTCCTCTTCCGAAGCCGCATCGCCCGGAAGAAAGTCGTCATAGGAGCTGCCGGAGTTGACGGGAACCGGCTCCGGAGCAGCCACTGCGGAGGAAGAGCGCTTCTTCCCGGAATTTCCGGATACTGCGGAGGCATTTTTGCCGGAAGAGCTCCGGGAGGAGGCAGTTTTCTTTTTGGAGGTTTCCCTGCTCTTTGGACGAGAGGAGCCTTCCTCCTCTTCGCTGTCACTGTTTCCGCTGATGACATCCAGGAAGATGAAGCGTTCGCAGGAGACGCGGAAGGACTCCGGCGTTTTCTTCTCCCCCATGCCGATGACGACCTTGCCGGATTCGCGAAGCCTTGTTGCGAGCTTGTTGAAGTCTCCGTCGCTCGAGACGATGCAGAAGCCTTGCACGGAATCGGCGTACAGGGTGTCCATGGCATCAATGATCAGCCCGATGTCGGAGGCGTTCTTGCCGGGCGTGTTGTTGGGCTGCATGACCGGCGTCAGAGAGTATCCGGCGGAGCACCCGAGCCAGGAGCGCAGCCGGTCCTGGGACCAGTCTCCGTACATGCGGCGGATGGTGATTTTCCCGTATTTGGAGAGTTCGCTCAGAATGACGGGGATGTATTTGGAACTGATGTTGTCGGCATCAATCAAAAGGGCAATGTTGATATCTTCCATGGTGAAAACTTACCTTTCCTGCAAACGTCTTTTGTCTTTGAAAAAAAACAGACGCAACGTATAATAGTGTCCGTGAGCGCACAGGGCGCTGTTCTTATCTGATTATAAAGGATTGAAATCTGCAATGCACGAACTTCCCATCGTTCTGGGACTTCTGGATACCGCACAGAGAGCCGCGAAGGCGAATCATCTTGACCGCGTGACCGGAATCCGTCTGAAGATCGGAGAACTTTCGGATCTTGTGGAAGAATGCGTGCAGATTTATTTTGATTCCGCCTCAGAGGGAACCGTCTGTGAGGGAGCGCGGCTGGAGTTCGTCCGGGAACCGGCAAGGCTCCGGTGCACGGCGTGCGGTCATGAATTTCTGCATGGGGCGACCTTTTCCTGTCCGGTCTGCGGCGGCAGCGCCGAATGGATCCGGGGATCGGGAAGCGGATGCGTCGTGGAGAGCATCGAGGGAGAAGCCTGAGAGCCGATTCGATCGGTAAATTTCTCAGAGGACGGCCGGCGCAGAGCCGTCAGAACAAAGGAGCACAGAAATGATTAAAAAAGATCTGAAAGATTATGTACGTACCATTCCGGATTTTCCGCAGAAGGGCATCATGTTCCGTGATATTACGACGGTTGCGCAGGATGCGGACGGCCTGCACATGGCCATTGACACCATGCAGGATCTGATCAAGGACGTGGATTTCGATGTGGTTGTCGGTGCGGAATCGAGAGGTTTTATCTTCGGAACCCCGATTGCCTATAATCTTCACAAGCCGATGGTGCTGATCCGCAAGAAGGGAAAGCTTCCGTGGAAGACCGTCTCCGTGGATTATGCACTGGAGTATGGCACGGCTACACTGGAAATGCATGAGGATTCCATTCAGCCCGGTCAGAAGGTCCTGATCGTGGATGATCTGATGGCAACCGGCGGCACCGCGAAGGCAATGATCGAACTGGTGGAGAAGCTCGGCGGCAAGGTTGCCGGCGTTCTGGTTCTGATGGAGCTGGAGGGGCTGGAGGGCCGCAAGGCACTGGAGCCGTATCCGGTATTCTCCGCAATCAAGTACGAGGGCAAGTAATTACCTATGGCCAAAAAATACATCTCATGGAACGTGAACGGCCTTCGCGCCTGCGTCGGCAAGGGCACCTTCTATGAATTTCTGCAGAAGGAAAATCCGGATGCACTCTGCCTTCAGGAAACGAAGCTTCAGGAAGGCCAGATCGAAATGGATCTTCCGGGCTACCATCAGTATTGGAATTACGCAGAGAAAAAAGGCTATTCCGGCACAGCCGTTTTCGTGAAGGAGGAGCCTCTTTCCGTGAGCTACGGACTCGGCATTCCGGAACATGACCATGAGGGCCGGGTGATTACGCTGGAGTATCCGGAGTATTATCTGATCACGGAGTATGTTCCGAATTCCAAGCAGGAGCTGGAGCGCCTTGACTACCGCATGACCTGGGAGGATGCATTTCTTTCCTATGTCAAAAGGCTGGAAGAGAAAAAGCCGGTGATTTTCTGCGGGGATCTGAATGTGGCGCACCGGGAAATTGATCTGAAGAACCCGGCATCCAATCATCACAACGCGGGCTTCACCGATGAAGAGCGCGGCAAAATGACCGCGATCCTGTCCAGCGGATTTACGGATACCTGGCGCTATTTCCATCCGGATACGGAAGGGGTGTATTCCTGGTGGTCCTACCGGTTTCACGCAAGAGAGAAGAACGCGGGATGGCGGATTGACTACTTTATCGTGTCGGATGCGCTGGTGCCGGATCTGCAGGATGCGATGATCTACACGGATGTGTACGGATCGGATCACTGTCCGGTCGGGATCGTGATCGACAAATGATATGGGCTGAATAACCATAAAAACAGACAGAAAGAGAAAAACGATGGCAGAAGAGAAGAAAACACCGGATGGAAAAATTCCGATGCCGGTGGCAAATTTTAAGGTAGATGCCAATCCGGGCAGCCACGTGAAGAGAATGATCGGGGTGGTCAGCGGAAAGGGCGGTGTCGGCAAATCTTCCGTGACCGGCCTGTGCGCGCTCTGGTCGCTGCGTCACGGCTACCGGACCGGTATCATGGACTGTGATATCACGGGCCCCAGCATTCCGAGAATGTTCGGCGTGACCAGCGATGACATCGGTGTTGAGGGAGTCCGCCCGGATGGAGAGGGCGGAACGCTGATTCCTGCGGAGACCTCCACGGGAATCAAGATCATGTCGATGAATCTGCTGATGCAGAACGAGGAGCAGCCGGTGATCTGGAGAGGCCCGGTGGTTGCCGGTGTCGTCAAGCAGTTCTGGACCGATGTGAAATGGGGCGACGTGGACTACATGTTCGTCGACATGCCTCCGGGAACGGGCGATGTTCCGCTGACGGTGTTCCAGTCCCTTCCGATTGACGGAATCATCATTGTGACAACGCCGCAGGACCTGGTTTCCATGATCGTGAAGAAGGCGGTCAACATGGCGAAGGACATGAAGATTCCGATTCTCGGCATCGTGGAGAACATGAGCTATGTTCCCTGCCCGCACTGCGGAGAGAAGGTTTATATGTTCGGAGAAAGCCATGCGGAAGAGGTGGCAAAGGCGGAGAACACCGTTCTGATTGATTCCCTTCCGATTGATCCGAAGATGGCGCAGGCGATGGACGGCGGCACCATGGAGTTCTATGAAACGAAGGCGCTGGAGAAGCTCTCGGAGGTTCTCCCGAAGCTGGACTGACCGGAATCCGTTTGAAAGTGACATCGATATGCCGCTTTCAAACTGCAGCATCGGTGCTGACGCACCGGTTGCCTCAGAAAAGCAGAAGAATGTGATTGCAGGAAGACCGCGGGCGCGAGCCTGCGGCCTTTTTGTATATAAATGTTCGGCACGGACGGGCGGATACAGGCAGCTCATTTACGTTCGATTCCAGCAGGTGCGGAACGAAGGTACAAATTGTTAAAAAATTAACTTGCACAATCGCGGATGCGGTGCAATACTAACACTGCGCTATATCCCTGAGAGATAACCGGTGTCCGATTACCCGAACCAGAACGGGCGGGAAAGGTTATCCGAAAATACGGAACAGCAGCAGGAGGAATTACATCATGAAGAGCAGATCTTTATCCATCATTCTTGCTCTGGCAGCAGCACTGAATCTGGCTGCATGCGGAAAGAGCAGCACGTCCACGCAGGCACCCTCTGCGGCAGACACCCAGGCAGAAACGTCAGCATCCGGCAGTACCGAAGATGCCGCGGCGGTTCAGGACGGCGGGAGCTTTGTCTACGGACTGGCAACCGAAGTCGACAATCTGGATCCCTTCACGGCAACCACGGCGGATGCCAAGAGCATTTATTTCAATATTTATGAAGGCCTTGTGAAGGTACAGACAGACGGCACCTTTACGGGAGCGGTTGCATCGGATTATACGGTCAGCGACGACGCGAAGACATACACCTTTACACTCCGGGACGGTGTGCAGTTCCACAACGGCAATCCGGTCACGGCGGATGACGTACTGTACTCCATTCAGCACGCGATCGACAGCAAAATCACCGGCTATGACAATGTGGATACCTTCGAAAAAACGGACGATCACACCATCGTCATCACGCTGAAGAAGGGCGATACCGATTTCCTGGCGGATGCCTCGCAGGCCATCGTTCCCAAGGATTCGGACAACAACGGTGAGCTTGCCCTGAATCCCATCGGAACCGGTCCGTTTATGTTCGAAGATTATGCGGTTCAGGATCACCTGACGCTGAAGCGGTTCGGGAACTACTGGGGAACCCCGGCACATCTGGACGAGGTGACGGTCCGTTTCCTTGCGGATTCCTCGCAGGAGCTCGTAAACTTCCAGTCCGGAGCCATTGACGGCTTCACGGCGGATGCCTCCATCACGGAGCAGGTGGATCCGGCGACCGCCAACCTGAACGTCGGCAATTCTAACGCGGTCCAGGCCCTGTACCTCAACAATGCGGTGTCCCCCTTTGATAAGAAGGAGGTGCGTCAGGCCCTGTGCTATGCCATCAATCCGCAGGATGTGATTGACACCGTGGATTACGGCTACGGAACGAAGATCGGAACGGCGATGATTCCGGGACTTTCGGTTTATTTTGACGATTCTCTGACGGATACCTACGAGGCGGACCCGGAGAAGGCAAAGGAGCTTCTGGCCAAGGCCGGATATCCGGACGGCGTGACCTTCACCGTTACGGTTCCGTCGGTCTATCAGGTCCATGTGGACACCGCCCAGGTTCTCGTGAATGATCTGGCGAAGGCCGGCATTACCATGAACATCAACCAGGTGGACTGGGCAACGTGGCTGGAGAATGTTTATACCAACCGCGACTATGAGGCCACCATTGTCTCTGTGGACGGAGCCATTGCATCGCCGACCGCGTTCCTTTCCAGATATCTCTCCGATGCAGACAACAATTTTGTCAATTTCAAGTCGGATGAGTTCGACCAGCATTATGCGGCGGCAACGGAGGCGACAGATGAATCCGTCCGCGAGCAGGAATTCAAGGCCTGCGAAAAGGTTCTGACGGAGGACGCGGCCAGCGTCTACCTGCAGGATATCGCCAACATCCTTGTCTATAACAAGAAATTTGCCGGCTACGCGGGATATCCGCTCTATGCCGTCGATTTCTCTGCCATTTATCAGGTTCAGTCATGAAACCGCGGCCGGAGCGTTCCGAAAGGGATGGTCCGGCCTTTGTGCTTTTCATCCGGCTGCTGCGATCCTGCGGGGCATCCGGTCGGCCCGTTTTTGACGCTTTCGGGAGGCATCCTTGCGTTATCTGGTAAAAAAAATACTCATTCTCATTGTGACGATGTTTCTGATCTCGGTCCTGACCTTCTGTGCGTTTCATGTCATTCCGGGAGATCCGGCACAGCTGATCCTGGGAACCACGGCTTCGCCGGAGAAGCTGGACGCTCTGCGGATGCAGCTGGGAACGAATCTTCCTCTGGGAGAGCAGTACCGGAACTGGATCACCGGCTTTATCCGCGGTGATTTCGGCACTTCCATCCGCTATTCCATGCCGGTAAAGAGCCTGATCGAAGGGCATGTCACAGTGACGCTCATTCTGGGCCTGATGGTCATTCTCTTGACGCTCCTGGTCTCGATTCCGCTTGGAATTTTCACGGCGAAGAAACGCGGCACCTGGGTGGAGCAGGTTCTCGGCTTTTTCAATGTCATCGGTCTTTCCATTCCGGGATTTTTCCTGAGCATTCTTCTGATGTGGGTGTTCGGTCTGGTGCTGCACCTGTTCACGCCGGGCGCCTACGTCAGCTATACCGACAGTATCTCCGGGTTCCTGCAGTATATGATTTTTCCGGCGATTGCGATTTCCATTCCGGAGATTGCCACGCTGACAAGATATGTGCAGACGGCGGTGCTGGAGGAAATGGATAAGGATTATGTCCGGACCGCCCGCGGAAAGGGAGCCGGGATGGAAAGAATTCTTTACCGGCACATCCTGCGGAATGCGATTGTCGCGGTGATCCCGCTCATCGGCATGATTGTTGGAAGCATTTTTTCGGGAAGCATCATTGTGGAGCAGGTATTCGCAGTGCCGGGAATCGGAAGACTTCTGATTTCCTCGGTGACGGGGCGGGATTTTCCGCTGACGCAGACACTGGTGATGTACATTGCACTGATCATCGTGCTGACGAATTTTGCGGTGGATCTTCTGATTCAGGTCATTGACCCGCGCATCCGGCTTTCGGATTGAAATAACACGGCAGCTATCGTTGACCGGGATAACGATCAAGAAAAACAAGGCCTGCCTTTTCCATATCAGGCGGCAGAATCGGACAACAGAATGAAAAACGGAAAATGGGAGCTTCGCATCGGCTTTCTTCTTGCGGGAATTGTAATTTTTCTCGCCGTACTCTCGGTCTTCTGGACGCCGTACGGCATCAATGAAATGGATAAAACAGCGCGCATGGCGGCGCCATCGCTCCGGCATCTGTTCGGAACGGATAATCTGGGACGTGACGTCTTCTCGCGGGCCATTGTGGGCGGACGCTTCACGCTTCTTGTCGCTGTCTGCACGGTGGGGGCCTGCACCGTGATCAGTACGGTGCTGGGCCTGGTTTCCGGTTATGTCGGAGGAGCTGTGGATGAGGTGATCATGCGTCTGATCGATGCGGTCAATTCTTTTCCGGGAATTCTGATTGCACTGGTGGTTGTGACGATCATGCGGCAGGGCAACTACACCATTGTCATTGCGCTGTGCGTCATGTTCATTCCGAGCTTCACGCGAATTGTCCGGACCGGGACGCTGCAGTACAAGGACGCGGATTTCGTACGGAACAACAAGGTGTTCGGAGATTCGGACCTGCGGCTTCTTCTGGTCCACATTTTTCCGAATATTCTGCCGCTGCTTCTCTCCTCGGTGATTGTCGGACTGTCCAACGCGATTCTTGCCGAATCCGGCATGAGTTATCTGGGACTGGGCATTCAGCCGCCGACGCCGAGCTGGGGGAGAATGCTGTATGAGGCGCAGAGCTTCCTGTTCCGCGCTCCCTGGTGCGCGCTGGCTCCCGGTTTTATGATTGTGGTGACGATCGTTGCCTTCAACTGCATCGGCGACGGTCTGAAGAAGAGGTTTCTGGCATGAGTGAAGAACATTCCGGTGAGAGCCTTCTGAAGGTGCGGGACCTTTCCATTTCCATTCGGGAAGGCTCGAAATCGTATACTGCCGTGGACCGCATCAGCTATGAGGTGCGAAAAGGAGAGATTCTCGGCATGGTAGGAGAATCCGGCTGCGGAAAAACCGTGACGAATCTGGCGGTCATGGGACTTCTGCCGCAGGTTCTGTCCGTTTCGGGAGGGAGCATTCTCTATGATGGCAGAGAACTGACGGGACTTTCGGAGGAAGAGCGGCAGAAGCTGAATGGAGATGAAATCTCCATGATTTATCAGGAGCCTCTGACCAGTCTCAATCCGCTGATCCGGATCGGAGATCAGGTGGGAGAGTCTCTTCTGATCCACCATCCGGAAATCGGCAGGGAAGAGCGGAACGAGCGTGTGCTGCAGGCGCTCGCAGAGGTCGGTCTCCCGGGACCGGAAGAGGTGATCCGCATGTATCCGCATCAGCTCTCCGGCGGAATGCGCCAGCGCGTCTGCATTGCGATGGCGACGATCTGCAGGCCGCGTCTGATGATTGCGGATGAGCCGACCACAGCGCTGGATGTTACGGTGCAGGCAAAGGTTCTCCGGCTTCTCCGTCACATCAACCGCAAGTACGGGATGTCCATGATCTTCATTTCCCATGATCTTGCCGTCATCCGGCAGATCTGCGACCGTGTTCTCGTGATGTATGCGGGCAGGATCGCGGAAGAGGGGCCGGTGGAAGAAATTCTGCAGAACCCTGCGCATGAGTACACGAAGGGACTGATGCGGTCCATTCCGCGCTTTGATTCCAAGGGGGCGGATCTTCCCGCAATACCTGGTCATGTTCCCTCCACGGAGGAGCACCGCGATCCCTGTCCGTTTGCGCCGAGGTGTCCGAAGGCCATGGAAATCTGCAGGAGAGAGGTGCCGCCGAGAATCCGGGTGTCGGAGGGACATTTTATTTACTGCCATGAGTGAGATCAGAAAAGAAAAGGGAGAGATTCTGGAAGTCTCTCATGTAAACAATTTTTATTACGACAACGGGCTGGGGATCCTTTCGAAGAGAAAGAAGAAACAGGTCCTTCATGATGTCTCGTTTACAATTCACACGGATGAGTTCTTCGGACTGGTGGGAGAATCCGGCTGCGGGAAGTCGACGCTGGGCAATGCGATTCTGAATCTGATTCCGTTTGAGGGATCCATTAAAGTGGCAGGAACGAAAGCGTCCGAGGCGGACCGGAAGACCTTTACTTCCAGGGTGCAGGCTGTTTTTCAGGACCCGATGAGTGCTCTGAATCCGCGAAGGACGATCGGCTTTACGCTGCGGGAGCCGCTCCGGGCTCATGGAATCGGAACGCCCGCGGAACAGACCCGGGCCGTGAACCGGATGCTGGAGCGGATCGGACTGGATGCCTCGTATGCGGACCGGTATCCGGGAGAGCTTTCCGGAGGACAGAGGCAGAGGGTCTGCATCGGAGCGGCGCTTATGCTGAATCCGGAGCTTGTCATCGCGGATGAGGCGGTTTCCGCTCTGGATGTATCGGTGGGAGCCCAGATTCTGAATCTATTCCGGGATATCGACGGGCAGAGGGATTTTGCCATGCTGTTCATTTCCCATAATCTGAATGTCGTCTATTATCTCTG
>DAIMKA010000063.1:0-9509 GCA_036721955.1 Lachnospiraceae bacterium
AAAGCGTTTGAGGGACTTTCTTATTTATGAAAAGGTCACTGTCTGATTATAGAGAGAAAAGGATACAGATCGTTTTGAAGATTCGGGATCAGAAAAAAACAGATCAGAAGAAGATACAGAAGAACAGACTGGAGGAAAAGGCGGCGAGAGTGTGCGCATTGCTCCTTGGCGGCGCGGTTCTCTGCGTGGGAGTACCATGTCCGGCGTATGCGGCGCAGAATGCAGGGCTTTCGGAATCGGCTCCTGCGGAGAACGCATCTGCGGAGGAAGACGCGGAACCGTCTGCAGAGGACGGGAACACCGCGGATTCGGAAATCGTCCCGGCGGAGGAGAACACGGAAAACCCGGGAACGGAGGACACCGGAGCGGACACTGCGGAGAATGCCGCTGAGGGACAGACGGAAGCCGAAGAGGCGGAGGAGAACACGCAGGTGCTGCTGCCGGGAGCGGGCTTTTCCTATGCGTTTGCGGCCAAAAAGGTTTCCCTTCGGGATGTGGAGGACAACCTGTATGGCAGCGGGCTGATTTCCGCAATCCGCACCGGAGAGAAAAAGAATCTCAGCCTGAACGCTTCCGCGGCGGAGAATGCGTCGGCGGGAGAAGCTTCGGATGAATCCGGCAGCGCTTCTTCTGATGAGAAGGAGGACAACCGCGCAATTGCGGGGACGCAGCTGACGCCGGTTCAGGCAAGAGAACAGTCGGTTGTGAACGCAGTGTCCGAGACACAGGGAATCCAGATTGACAATGCAACGGCAACCATTCTGTCCGCAACGGCGGTCACGGTTGTGTCGGATGCCAATATCGCCGTGCAGCTGGCACAGATGGTGGACCGCAAGAAGGCACAGATGCAGCTGGATCAGGGCGTGATCAGTGCACCGGAGGCGGAGGCCCTTCTTGCCTCTGCACAGGGAAGCTCCGAAGAGGACGGGACGGATGCGACGATCTCCATCACGGGGGGCGGTGACGGATCCGATGACGGGCAGACCACGCAGGATGCAGAAGGAGGCAGTGCGGCGACGGATTCGGACGGCAATGAACTGGTTGTGGCGCAGGTCAACGATTTTATCAATGTCCGCGCGGATGCGGACACGGATTCAGAGATCGTCGGGAAGCTTTACAACGGTTCTGTCGCCAAGGTTCTGGGACGCACCGGCAACGGCTGGGCGCGCATCCAGTCCGGAGATGTCACCGGCTATATCCGGGAGGAATATGTGGCGACCGGAGATACGGCCCAGCAGCTGGCGGATTCGGTATCGACGAAGCAGGCGGTTGTAACGACGGAGACTCTTCGCGTCCGCGCCGCGGCACAGGCGGATTCGGATGTCATTACGCTGATCGGACAGGGCGAAACGCTGGATATTCTTGAAGAGAAGGACGGCTGGTATAAGGTGGAAACGCCGGACGGCGAGGGATATATCTCCTCGGATTTTGCCGATGTGGAGGAAATTTATCCGGAGGCCATTTCCAGGGAACAGGAAGAAGCCGAGGAGGCCGCGGCAGAAGCCTCCAGAAAGGCCGAAGAGGAGGCTGCGAAGGAGGCGTCCGATGCGGCGGCATCGAAGACGAAGAAATCCGGCAGCAAGAAGTCTTCCGGTTCGAAGTCTTCCGGCTCGAAATCTCTGAATACCTACACGGGAAGCAGCGGTTCCGGAAGCGCGAGCGGGCAGGCGGTTGCCAACTATGCGCTTCAGTTCGTCGGCAATCCGTATGTATGGGGCGGCACCAGCCTGACGAACGGAGCGGACTGCTCCGGCTTCACCATGGCGGTATATGCGAACTTCGGTGTCAGCCTGCCGCATTATACCGGTTCCCAGCAGCAGTGCGGAACCGCGGTGAACTCGCTCGCGGAGGCGCAGCCCGGCGATCTGATCCTGTACTCCGGACATGTGGCGATTTATCTCGGCAACAACCAGATCGTGCATGCATCGAATCCGAGATACGGCATCACGACCGGAACGGCGACGTACCGCAACATCGTTGCCATCCGCAGAATTTTCAATTAAAGGTCTGCCTGCAAAAACAGAATAACAGAGAGCAAATGGTGAATCGGATCAGGGGCACCCGAAGAAAAACGGGACGCCCCTGATTTTTGTAAAAAAGCAGCTGCTGCGGGAGCCCGGAGAAGGCGGCAGACTCGTGAACAGAAAGAATCAACGAATCAATGGGGAAATCCCGGGCGGGACAGGCAAGAGTGTGATTTTTGTGTGTTCTGCACAGAGAATACCCTTTTTACGGGCAAGGCATGGTACAATAAGGACAGCCGGATCGAAGATTCTGACGGGCCAGACCGCAGTGTCCGGCGGAAAGGAAAGGGAATCGTATGAAGTACACCATCGTTGGAAAGAACATTGAGGTTACACCGGGACTGGACACGGCAATCCGCAGCAAGCTGGACAAGCTGGACCGCTTCTTTGCGCCGGACACCGAGGTGCGCGTCACACTGAGCGTTGAGAAGGATCGTCAGAAAATCGAGGTGACGATTCCTGTCCGTGACGGCATCATCCGTTCGGAACAGGCCAGCAATGATATGTATATCAGCATTGATCTTGTGGAAGAGGTCATTGAGCGTCAGATCAAGAAATACAAGAACAAGATAGTAGACCGCCATCAGGACAGCAGCAATGATTTCCGGCGTGAGTTTCTGGAACACGAATATATGGCGGAAGAGGAAATTCATATCTCCCGCCGCAAGCAGTTTGATATGAAACCGATGTATCCGGAGGATGCGTGCGTCCAGATGGAGCTTCTGGGACATAATTTCTATCTGTTCTGCAACGCGGAAACCGAGCAGCTGAATGTGGTTTACAAGCGCAAGGGCGGTACCTACGGACTGATTGAGCCGGACCTGTAAAGACAAAACATACAGTTTTCCATAGCCAATTTCAGAACTATTCAGAATTGAAAAAAGAAGGGTGCTATGCTATAATTTCCCATGGTGTGATAAAAAATTAACAATGTTGGAGCCGACCGGCAGCTGCCGGTCCGGGAAGTGAAGAAGCTGCCCGGCCAGGCGGCCTGCAGCATTGCAGTCACGCCGGAGAATGAATGGAATGGCTGGCCGCCGGAATGCAGGGAATGCGGATGCAGGCGGCCGTATCGGAAGAGTGCCGGACGGCATTTTTCCCGCATGCCGCAGGGAAGCTGCGGCGGAAAGGATGAACATGGCAGACAGAGTTGTTATTGCAAGCGCTTGCCGCACTGCGGTAGGCAAAATGGGCGGTGCACTTTCCACAACCCCCGCAGCTGAGCTTGGCGCAATCGTCATCAAGGAAGCCGTGAAGCGTGCAGGAATCAAGCCGGAGGATGTGGATCAGGTATTCATGGGCTGCGTCATCCAGGCAGCACAGGGACAGAACGTTGCAAGACAGTGCTCCATCAAGGCAGGACTTCCGGTAGAGACTCCGGCAGTTACTCTGAACGTGGTATGCGGATCCGGACTGTATGCGGTCAACCTTGCAGCGGACATCATCAAGGCCGGCGAGGCGGATATTGTTGTTGCAGGTGGCACGGAGAACATGTCTATGGCTCCTTACGCACTTCCGAAGGCACGTTTCGGATACCGTATGAACAACGGCACGCTGGTTGACTGCATGGTCAACGATGCGCTGTGGGATGCATTCAACAACTATCACATGATCCAGACGGCAGACAACGTAGCGAAGCAGTGGGGACTTACCAGAGAAGAGCTGGATGAATTTGCAGCATGGTCTCAGACCAAGACTGCTGAGGCACAGGAGGCCGGCAAGTTCAAGGAAGAGATCGTTCCGGTTGAGATCAGGCAGAAGAAGCAGACCATCGTTTTCGATACCGACGAGGGTCCCCGCGGCAGACAGACTGCAGCAGACATTGCGAAGCTTCGCGCCATCAATCCGGACGGCGTAACGACCGCAGGCAATGCATCCGGCATCAATGACGGTGCAGCAGCGATCGTTGTGATGAGCGAGTCCAAGGCCAGAGAGCTGGGAATCACCCCGATGGCAGTATGGACCGCAGGAGCTCTTGGCGGCGTGGATCCTTCGATCATGGGTGTCGGACCGGTCGCAGCAACCAGAAAGGTGATGAAGAAGACCGGACTTACCATTGATGATTTCGATCTGTATGAGGCAAATGAGGCATTCGCCGCACAGTCTGTTGCAGTCGGAAAGGAACTCGGCTTTGATATGAGCAAGCTCAACGTAAACGGCGGCGCAATTGCCATCGGACATCCGGTAGGAGCTTCCGGAGCCCGTATCCTGACCACCCTTCTGTATGCAATGAAGGACCGCGATGCGAAGCGCGGACTGGCTACGCTGTGCATCGGCGGCGGCATGGGCTGCGCAACGGTAGTCGAGAAGTACGAAGCATAATCAGTCAGCCGGCAGTATGCCGATTTCAATCGTAAATATGCCCGCAAGTGGTCAATTCACTCTTGAAATCAGCATGTGCTGAATCGTTACATTTTATTTCTGAAAGGAAGGCTTCCAATGGGTTTTGTAGATTATGAAGTAGAAGGTGCGGTCGGCCTGATTACCATCAATCGTCCGAAGGCACTGAACGCACTGAATTCTCAGGTGCTGGATGATCTTGCAGCTGTGATCGACGGCGTGGATCTGAACGCAGTCCGCTGCCTGATCCTGACCGGCGCAGGCGACAAGTCCTTCGTCGCAGGCGCAGACATCGGAGAAATGTCCACTCTGACGAAGGAAGAGGGCGAGGCATTCGGCAAGAAGGGAAATGATCTGTTCCGCAGGATCGAGACTCTTCCGATTCCGGTGATTGCTGCCATCAACGGATTTGCACTCGGCGGCGGCAACGAGATTGCCATGAGCTGTGATTTCCGCATCTGCTCCGAGAACGCTGTTTTCGGTCAGCCTGAGGCAGGCCTTGGCATCACTCCCGGATTCGGCGGCACGCAGAGACTGGCACGTCTCATCGGACCCGGTATGGCAAAGCAGCTGATCTATACGGCACGCAATATCAAGGCGGACGAGGCATTCCGCATCGGTCTTGTCAATCAGGTTGTTCCGCAGGAAGAACTCCTTCCTACCGCGAAGAAGCTGGCATCCGTCATTGCGGGCAATGCACCGATCGCAGTCCGCGCCTGCAAGGAAGCCATCAATACCGGCATTCAGCAGGAAATGGATGATGCCATCGTGACCGAGGAGAAGCTGTTCGGCTCCTGCTTCGAGTCCGAGGATCAGAAGGAAGGTATGGCGAACTTCCTCCGCAAGAAGGATGACCCGGCGAAGGTGAAGCACGTCGCATTCCAGAATAAATAAAGAAGACACCAGGTGCCCGGATTTGATGCCGGGCATCTTGTCATGATAAAACTCATTTTAGGAGGAAAATCAAATGAAAGTAGCAGTCATTGGTGCAGGTACCATGGGATCCGGCATTGCGCAGGCTTTTGCTCAGAGCGATGCAGTTGAGAAGGTTTATCTCTGCGATATCAAGCAGGAATTCGCTGACGGCGGCAAGGGCAAGATCAAGAAGGCTCTGGACAAGAGAGTTGCCAAGGGCAAGATGGAGCAGGCAGCAGAGGACGCTCTTCTGGACAAGATCGTCACCGGCCTTTCCGATATTGCGGTAGATCCTGATCTCGTTGTTGAGGCTGTTCTGGAGAAGATGGATCTGAAGCACGAGACCTTCCGGAAACTTCAGGATGAGATCGTCAAGAATCCGGACTGCATCTTTGCATCCAATACTTCTTCTCTTTCCATTACCGAGATTGGCGCAGGCCTTTCCAAGCCGGTTGTCGGCATGCACTTCTTCAATCCGGCTCCGGTTATGAAGCTGGTTGAGGTCATCAAGGGCGCCAATACTCCGGATGAGGTTGTTGCAAAGGTCAAGGAAATCTCCGAGAAGCTCGGCAAGACTCCGGTTGAGGTGAATGAGGCAGCAGGCTTTGTCGTAAACCGCATCCTGGTTCCGATGATCAACGAGGGCATCTGCGTCTATGCGGCAGGCGTTTCCGATATCGAGGGCATCGATACCGCTATGAAGCTCGGCTGCAATCACCCGATGGGACCGCTTGAACTCGGCGACTACATCGGACTGGATATTGTTCTTGCCATCATGGATGTCATCTACAGTGAGACCCACGATTCCAAGTACGCAGCAAGCCCGCTCCTTCGCAAGATGGTTCGCGCAAAGAAGCTCGGCTGCAAGACCGGTATCGGCTTCTACGATTACAGCAACGGCCAGAAGGTTCCTACTGACAGAAAGTAATTCCGGGAAAGTTATTTCTTCCCCTCTTTCCTGCGGCGGGAGGAGAACCGCCTGCCGCGGGTGAGCAGGGATTGAAACATATTAATGTGTAAAAGGAGAGTACAACATGGACTTTCAGTTAAGCAAAGAACATGAAATGGCAAGATCTCTTTTCAAGGATTTTGCTGAGAAGGAAGTAAAGCCCCTTGCAATCGAGGTAGATGATACCCACGAGTTCCCTCGCGAGACCGTTTCCAAGATGCAGAAGCTCGGCTTCATGGGCATCCCGATTCCGAAGGAGTACGGCGGACAGGGCTGCGATCCTCTGACCTACGTGATGTGCGTTGAGGAGCTCGCAAAGGTCTGCGGCACCACTTCCGTTATCGTTTCCGCACACACCTCTTTGTGCTGCGATCCGATCATGACCTTCGGTACCGAAGAGCAGAAGCAGAAATATCTGGTTCCCCTTGCACAGGGCAAGCTCCTTGGCGCATTCGGTCTGACCGAGCCCGGCGCCGGCACGGACGCACAGGGCGTTCAGACCAAGGCTGTTCTGTCTGAGGACGGCAAGGAATGGATCCTGAACGGCTCCAAGTGCTTCATTACCAACGGCAAGGAAGCAGATATCTACATCATCATCGCTTACACCGACATCGTTGAGGACAAGAAGGGCAGAAAGCAGAAGAAGTTCTCCGCATTCATCGTTGAGAAGAACACTCCCGGATTCACCTTCGGCACGAAGGAGAACAAGATGGGTATCCACGGTTCTTCCACGTACGAGCTGATTTTCCAGGATATGCACATTCCGGCTGAGAACCTGCTCGGTGCAAGAGGAAAGGGCTTCCCGATTGCCATGCACACTCTGGACGGCGGCCGTATCGGTATCGCTGCACAGGCACTTGGCCTTGCAGAGGGCGCTCTTGACCGCACCATCGCCTATGTCAAGGAGAGAAAGCAGTTCGGCAGATCCATCGCTCAGTTCCAGAATACGCAGTTCCAGCTTGCCAACATGGCAACTCAGATCGATGCTGCAAAGCTGCTGGTATATCAGGCTGCTGATGCCAAGAAGAATAAGGACCGTTACTCCGTAGAGGCTGCAAAGGCAAAGCTCTTCGCAGCAGAGACCGCAATGAAGGTTACGACCGAGTGCGTACAGCTCTTCGGCGGCTACGGCTATATCAAGGAGTACGAAGTAGAGCGTATGATGCGTGATGCGAAGATCACTGAGATCTACGAAGGAACATCTGAAGTTCAGCGCATGGTTATTTCCGGAGCTCTTCTGAAGTAATTCGATTCTGACTATAAGGAGAAAACATATGAAAGTAGTAGTTTGCGTAAAGCAGGTTCCCGATACAAAGGGTGGCGTTAAGTTCAAACCCGATGGAACGCTGGACAGAGCTGCTATGCTTGCCATCATGAACCCGGATGACAAGGCAGGTCTGGAAGCAGCACTTCGTTTAAAGGATCAGTACGGCGCTGAGGTTACCGTTCTGACCATGGGTCTTCCGAAGGCAGATGCGGTTCTGCGCGAGGCATTCGCAATGGGCGCTGACAAGGGCATCCTGGTTACCGACCGTGTCCTCGGCGGTGCAGATACCTGGGCTACTTCCCAGACCATCGCAGGAGCACTCAGAAACCTGGACTATGATCTGATCATCACCGGCCGTCAGGCAATCGATGGCGATACCGCTCAGGTTGGCCCTCAGATCTCCGAGCACCTTCACCTGCCGCTGATCTCCTACGCTGAGGAGCTCTCCGTTGATGAGAAGGAAGGCACCGTAACTGTAAAGCGTCAGTATGATGACGGATATCACATTGTAAAGGCGAAGATGCCTTGCCTTGTTACCTGCCTGGCAGAGCTGAATGAGCCCCGTTACATGACTCCCGGCGGAATCTTCGATGCATTCCAGAAGGAAATCACCGTATGGGGAAGAAAAGACCTGAAGGATGTGGAAGATTCCAACATCGGCAAGGCTGGTTCCCCGACTGTTATCGCCAAGGCTTCTGACAAGGTTGCCAAGGGCAAGGGTGTGAAGGTTGTTCCGGATTCACCTGAAGAGGCAGCTGACTATATCGTAAACGTACTGAACGAGAAGCACGTGATCTAACAGGAGGAAGAAACAATGGCATTAGAGGATTACAAAGGAGTATTTATCTTTGCTCAGCAGGTTGATAACAAGATCAGCCCCATTGCTTTGGAGCTTCTGGGCAAGGCAAACGATCTGGCAAAGGATCTGGATGACAAGACCGTTACCGCTGTTCTGATCGGATCCGGAGTAAAGGGTCTTGCGGACGAGCTGGCAGCATACGGTGCAGACCGTGTCATCGTGGTTGATGATCCGGAGCTGAAGGACTACCGTACCGAGCCTTACGCTCATGCACTGGCATCGGTTGTGAAGGAGTTCAAGCCGGAAATTCTTCTGGTTGGCGCTACGGCAATCGGCCGTGACCTCGGTCCCCGTGTATCGGCAAGAGTTCACACCGGTCTTACGGCAGACTGCACACAGCTGGAGATCGGTGACTTCCCGCTGATCGCTGTTCCCGGACAGGAGCAGAAGCATAAGCAGCTCCTGATGACCCGTCCTGCATTCGGCGGCAACACCATCGCTACCATCGCGTGCCCGGATTATCGTCCGCAGATGGCAACGGTTCGTCCCGGCGTTATGCAGAAGCTGACTCCCGACAACAGCCGCAAGGCAGAGGTTGTGGAGTTCAATCCCGGATTCGTTCCGAATAACTGCTACACCGAGATCGTCAAGATCGTCAAGGAAGTTTCTTCCGTTGCGGATATTCAGGCAGCAAAGATTCTTGTTTCCGGCGGCCGCGGAGTCGGCAGTGCCGAGAACTTCAAGCTTCTTGATGATCTGGCAGAGGTTCTTCACGGAACCGTTTCCTGCTCCCGTGCAGTTGTAGATGCAGGCTGGAAGCCGAAGGATCTGCAGGTCGGCCAGACCGGTAAGACCGTTCGCCCTCACGTATATTTTGCAATCGGCATCTCCGGTGCAATTCAGCACGTTGCAGGTATGGAAGAGTCTGATATCATCATTGCGATCAACAAGGATGAGAATGCTCCGATTTTCGATGTTGCAGACTACGGCATCGTCGGCGATCTGAACAAGGTTGTTCCGATTCTGACAGAGAAGCTGAAGGCTGCCATCGCTGCAAAGGCAGGCGCATAATTTCAGAAAGGCTGTTCCGGATGCCCCGCGATCTGCGGAGTGACCGGAGGAGAAAAGAACAGACGCAGAGAGCGGGCCGTGGAAGCGGCCCGCTTTTTGTGTGGTTTGCTTTTTGTGTGGTTTGCTTTTTGTGTGGTTTGCTTT
>DAIMKA010000064.1:0-9392 GCA_036721955.1 Lachnospiraceae bacterium
TGAAGGCATCTCTGACTCACATCGGAATAACCATAAAGCTTGTAAAATTTCGACTTGGTACAATAATAGAGTCATGGCGAATCCGGGCAAACAGCGAATCCGTTCGGGCCTTGCCGACAGAGATCGTGACGGCGGACCGCGATGACAGATTTCGCTGGCAGACCGCGACTTAAACGGAAAACTTTTCACTGGGTTCATGATTCGGGAGGACATCCTATGCGTTTTATTCATCTGGCAGACCTTCATATCGGCAAGCGGGTCAACGGCTTCCCGATGCTGGAGGACCAGCGGTACATACTTCAGCAAATGATTGATCGGACGAAAGAGACGGAAGCAGACGCCGTAGTGATTGCGGGAGATATTTATGACAAGCCGGTGCCGTCCGCGGAGGCGGTGGATCTGTTCGATGATTTTCTGGTAGGTCTGACGAAGCTTGGAGTCAGGATTTTTCTGATCAGCGGGAATCATGATTCGGCGGAGCGAATCTCTTATGCGGGGCGGCTTCTCCGGGAGAGTCATGTCTACATTTCACCCCGTTTTGACGGAGTTATCCGGCCGATTCCGATTTCGGATGAGTATGGGACGGTCAATGTCTATCTGATCCCGTACATCCATCCCTCCCTGGTGAGAAACGCATGGCCGGATGAGAAAATTGACAGTTACGAGGATGCAATGCGGGTTCTGATCCAAAAGTCGGAAGTGGATCCGGGGGCCAGGAATCTTGCCGTTGTGCATCAGTTCGTGATGGCGGGAAGTCATCGTCCGGAGGAGACAGATTCGGAAGAGAAGCATGTGGGCGGTCTTGACAACGTGGATGCCGCCTCCTTTGATGCCTTTGATTATGTGGCGCTGGGGCATCTGCACGGCCCACAGAGAATCGGACGGGATACGATCCGTTACGCAGGATCGCCGCTGAAATATTCCTTTTCCGAGGAGAATCAGAAAAAGAGCATGACTCTGGTAGAAATGAAAGAAAAGGGGACGGTCTCCTGTGAACTGCTGCCGCTGGAGGCGAAGAGAGATCTCCGGACGGTGCGTGGATCCTTTGAGGAGGTGACCTCACCGGAATTTACGGCGGGGCAGAAGCGGGATGACTATTATCGCGTGATTCTGACGGATGAGAATGATGTGCCCAATGCGCTCTCCAGACTGCGCAGACGCTTCTATGAGAATCTGATGATTCTGGAGTACGACAACGCACGCACCTCTGCGGACAGGAGACTGGAAGTGGAAGAGAAAGAGGCGCAGAAGAGGCCGGTCGAGGTTCTGGGCGATCTGTATGAAATGCAGAATGGAAAAGAGATGTCGCCGCTTCAGAGAGAGATGGCGGAATCACTGATCCGAAAAATCTGGGGGGACTGCACATGAGACCTGTCAAACTGGTAATGTCGGCTTTCGGGCCATACGCAGGGCTTGAGGTCATTGATTTTGAGAAACTCGGCCGGGAGGGCCTGTACCTGATCACGGGAGATACCGGGGCGGGGAAGACAACGATTTTCGATGCGCTTGTCTTTGCCCTGTACGGCGAAGCCAGCGATCAGAACCGTGACAGGAATATGCTGCGGTCCGCCTATGCGGAAACCGGCACGGACACCTATGTGGAGCTGACGTTCCGCTATCGGAATCAGGATTACCGGATTCGTAGAAATCCTCAGTATGAGAGACCGAGCAAGCGCGGCGGCGGTTTTACGAAACAGAGCCCGGGAGCCGTGATGTCCTTTCCGGAGGGAAGAGTTGTGACCGGTGAGACGAATGTCACAGCGGAGGTGACCGCTCTTCTGGGGCTTGATAAAAATCAGTTCATGCAGATTGCCATGATTGCGCAGGGAGATTTTTTAAGACTCCTTCTCGCAGATACGCCGACACGTAAGAAGATCCTGAGCAGTATTTTCCGAACACAGAATTATGACCTGCTGGAACAGGCCCTGAAAAATGAGGCCAGGGAAGCATGGAAAACCTATGAGGACAATCAAAAGAGCATTCAGAAATATGTGAGTGACGCGGATCCGTCCGTCGATGAGGCGACGGCTGAATTCTGGAAGAAAGAGGTCCTTGGCGGAAGGAAAACGACGGAAGAGATCCTTGCTCTGATTGCGGGGATGGTAGAGACAGATGCCCGTGAGCTGGAAAATCAGGAAGCGGAGAGCCGGAAGCTGAAGGAGGATGCTGCACGGCTGAACAGTCAGATCACAACTGCGCGCGGAACCCGGAAAAATCGTGAGGCTCTGAACGAGGCTGAAAAGCGCTGCGCCATGCTGAACGCTGAGAAAACGGAGCTGGAAAAGAAAAAGGAACGGGCCGACCGGGAGGGAGCAGGAATTTCCGGACTGGATGGCCGGGTGGCAGTCGGTGAGAAGCAGCTTCCGGAATACGACCGGCTGGCGAAGATGCTGGAGGAGCTGGAGACGCAGTCCGGGGAGCTGGAGCGTAAGAGACGGGAGCAGGCGTTCCTCGAGGCCTCCGCAGGGAAGCTTCTTAAGGAGAAGAAGGCTGCGGAGGAGGAACGGACGGGACTGGAACAGGTGCCGGACGAACTGAACGCAGCATGCAATGAGCGGGGGAAGCTGTCCGAGAGAATTGACGGCGTGAATGGTCTGATCGACGAGGCACGGGAAGCACAGAGAAAGGCAACGGAGCTTTCAAAGGCAGAGGAGATTCTGGCAGGAGAGCAGGCTGACTGGAAGAGTAGTTTGGAGGAGACAAACCGCGAGAAGGCAGAGCTGAATGCGCTGCGGGAAGTGCCGGCTCTTCTGGAGAGGCAGAACAATGAGCGGAGGGAGGCGGAAATTCACAGGGGGCAGCTTGCGGAACTGGTGGATGCCTATGCGAGGTGGGAAGCGCTGTCAGAGCAGTTGAAGGAAGCGGCCGCTTCGGCCCGGAAGGCCCAGCGGGAGTCGGAAATGGCCTCCGATCGGTTCCATGACAGGAACAGACGGTTTCTGGGCGGTCAGGCCGGCATTCTGGCAGGACAGCTCGAGGAGGGCTGCGAATGTCCCGTGTGCGGATCCAGAATTCATCCGAAACCGGCGCAGCGAACCGCGGATGTGCCGACACAGGTGGAGGTAGAGTCGGCGCAGAAGGAACAGGCGGAAGCTTCGCAGAAAGCTGCAGAGGCCTCTGCATTTTACAGCAGTCAGAAAACAAAAGTGGAGAGTGCCGGGGAGAGCATTGCAGAGAAAAAAAAGGCGCTGCCCGGCGCGGAAGACCTTGGCAGCGCGGAGCTTGTCGCGAAGGCCGCTGCCACGTGTGAGAAGAAGCTTACTCTGCTCGGCCGGCAAATTGAGAAAAGCCGTCAGAGGAATGAACGCCGGATGGCGCTGGAGGAAGAAATTCCGGCTCGTGAGAAGAGGCAGGAGGAGTCGGCAGGGAAGCTGCAGGAGCGGGAAAAGTCCATTGCCGCGGAACGGGCCGCCCTGGAGAACACCTGGAAGTCCCTGAAACTTCGCGCCGGAGAAATTCTGGGCAGTGCAGGTGAAGAAGAGAAGGAGAGGGAAAATGCTCCGCAGGGAGCGTGGATGCGCTGGGTCATGGATCAGAAGCGTGCGCTGGAAAGAAAGCTTGCCGGCCTGGAGTCGAAGATACAGGAGCTTGAGATTCAGAAGCAGCGGCGGAGCGAACTGGACCAGAGGGTGATTCCGGCTCTGACCAGGAGGCTGGAACAGCAGAAGGAGAATCTCTTCGGATGCCGGGAAGCCATCAGCAGAATAGAAGCGATGCAAGCTTCCGGGCAAAAGGCGGCGGACGATCTCAGAGGCACGCTTTCGTATGAATCCGGAGCGGCGGCGCAGAAGGCCATTGCAGCGCTCCGGGCAGAGCGGAAGAGACTGCAGGATGCCATGGACACGGCGGCGCAGGAGCTTCAGAAGAAGAACGGGGAGATCCAGAACCTGGAGGGCGAGATGAGGAATCTGCGGCAGCTGATTGCAGAAGCTCCGGCCTATGATCTGGAGCAGGACCTGGAAAAACTCGCAGACAATACCTCACGGCAGGCGGTCAATGAGAAACGAAGAGCAGAGCTTGTGAGCCGCAGACGGATGAATCAGAACTGTCTGGATCGGATCCGGGAGAACAGCAGGGCTCTGGAGGAGGCACAGAAGCGTTTCCAGGAGATCAATGCTCTTTCTCTTACGGCATCCGGCAATGTGGGAAACGGGAAAGCCAAGATCGAGCTGGAGACCTTTGTTCAGATGTCACTGTTCGACCGGATTCTCCGCCGGGCCAATCAGCGTTTGGAAATCATGTCGGGAGGCCAGTACGATCTTAAGCGAAGCGATGCCGGTGCTGCGGGCAGCAGGAGCCAGAGCGGTCTGGATCTGGATGTCATTGATCACTATAATGGTTCTGTGCGGAGCGTTCGTTCTCTTTCCGGAGGGGAGTCCTTTCTTGCATCTTTGTCCCTGGCCATTGGGCTGTCGGATGAGGTACAGGCGCATGCCGGCGGGATACGGCTCGATACGATGTTCATTGATGAGGGCTTCGGCTCACTGGATCAGGATACCCTGGATCAGGCCATGAACGCCATGCAGGGACTGACAGAGGGCGGAGAACGGCTGATCGGAATTATTTCGCATGTCACCGAGCTGCAGAACCGCATCGGCAGGCAGATTATTGTCCGGAAAGAAAGAGAGAAGGGAAGTCATGCCCGGATTCGGGTGGAAGACTGAAAATCTGCGGAGGAAATACCGGCGCAGACAGCTGCTGGATCAATTTCTTCGACCCGGATCTTCTGGCAAAGAGCCTGGAACTTCCGGAGAACGAAGAAATCCTGATGCTGCTCGACAAAATGCAATTTCATGAGAATCGGCATATCAGGGATTCCGGACATTGATTCTCACGCGGGAGATGCGGTTACCAGCTGCATCTCCCGCAGTTTGTACAGGGGGAGCAGGACCGCGGGACCTGCCTGGGGAGCGTGGGAGTGAATTCCTGTTCCGTGATTTCGATTGTCCCGTTTTTTAAATCGGACAGCGAAACCGTGACAGAGGAATCCCCGCTCTGCAAAGTCAGTACGTCCTGGGAGATCGTTTTCCGTACCGGAATGGCAAGGGCCCTTCCGGGGTTCATGCAGTCCTCGTAGCAGACTGGCGTGATGGTCTGCCGCAAGCCTGTCTGATGGTTCCATACAGAATATGAGTGCATAAAATTCCTTTCTGACAGCGATCGTATCGTGGTGAATTCATGGCACTGCAAATGTGAGGTCATTTGCAGCGATTATCAACACAGCCGGGGCGCGAAGCACCTCTGGGCGGAAGAGAGGCATAAAAATCAGTTTTCCTGCCACTATCGTGCAATCGCCTGACAGTTTACAATAAAAAAGATCGTTTGTCATAAGATTTGAAGATGAGAGAAACATCTTCGGAAAGGATTTGGGGAAACTTATGAGGGCAAGGTTTATTTCCATGTTGACAGCTGCGGCGCTGGCAGTCGGCACACTGGCGGCACTGCCGGTATGCGCGGCATCCACGTCTGCGGCGGCGAAGAAAAAAGGTACGAAGACCGCAGCGGCGGCCAAAGCGGCAGCAGGTGTCACGATCTCTTCTGTTGTGATTCAGGGGAAGAACGTCGTGGTGACCACCGCGGGCACGGCGGCAACGGATGATGGTCTGTATCATCTCTATGCGCAGGATCCCGCCATGGCGGGCGTGCAGGGCGCAGAGGTTGCATCGGCTCCGGCAGGGGCAGCGGCAGTGTTCACGTTCCCGCTCGGCAATAACACGGCGGCTTCCATGCTGTACAAGAAATTCACGGTGGTCGGTGTCTCTTCGGGCGCTCTGAAGGATCTTTCCAATGATATGTATATCCTGAATCCGGAGGCCGCTGCCGCGCACACGCAGGCCAGACATGACGGCGGCAAAAAGGGCCTTCTCCCGGCGGCGGAAACCATCCGTGATACAAAGACGCTGAAGGCGATGGGCGTCAATCAGATCAGCTACAATCTCCCGGTCGGCGATATGATTTCCGGCGGCGGAGTGAACTATTCCTACAATGGCAAGAATTACTCCTTCAATGCAGGGATTGTCGGTCAGTATGACGTCATCGTTCCGGCCATGAACGCGGCGGGCATTCAGGTGAATCTGATTCTCCTGTGCGGCGCGAACGGCGGCATCCTGATTCATCCGCTTTCCCGCGGCGTGGGAGCCAACTACTATATGTTCAATACCGTAGATCAGGCAGGGCTTGAAGAACTGGAGGCGGTGGCCTCGTTCCTCGGACAGCGCTATTCCGGAACCGGACACGGAACCGTGGACAACTGGATCATCGGCAATGAGGTCAATGCCCGCAATGAGTGGAACTACATGGATCCTTCCGCCGGGCTTGCAGGGTTTGCGAAGGCATATGCAGATGAGCTCCGTGTGTTCTACAATGGAATCAAATCACAGAATGCGAATGCGAGAGTTTATGCGGCAACGGACCAGGAGTGGCAGTCGGACAACCCGGCGCTCCACTACGGCGCAAGAGAGTTCCTGACGCAGCTGAATGCACAGATTACGTCTGAGGGCAATTTCGACTGGTCGCTGTCCAACCATCCGTATAACTTCCCGCTCTATGAGCCCAACACACTGACCTCGAAGCCGCAGGTGACGCATAATCAGGCATCCCGCTATGTCACGATGTCCAACATTGATGTTCTGACGGACTTCATGTGCCAGAAGCAGTTCCTGAATCCGGCGGGACAGGTGCGTTCCATTGTACTCAGTGAGGTCGGCTTCACATCCAGTGCGGCCGTGGGCTCCAATGAGCTCATGCAGGCGGCAGACGTTGTTTTTGCCATCAATCAGGCCAATGCCAACCAGCACATTGACGGTATTATCATCAACCGTCAGCGGGCAGATGCCAGCGAGATCGCGCAGGGACTTGATTACGGTCTGATCGGAGTGAACGGAGCGCCGAAGCAGGCTTATACCTGGTATATGACGGCGACCAGTCCGGATACCATTGCGGCGGCTTCCGCGGTCCTCGGAAAGGACATTACGGCGAGCCTCGTCGTTCGCTGAGAGAAAAGCGCTGCCTGCAGGAAGTCTCGAATCGAAGTGCCCGGCCGGCGGATGACGCCGGGCTTCTGGATTCGTTTGCTGTGATTCCGGAGAACGAAAAGAGAGCATTTGGAGAAAGAGATGTTCGTAAACAGGCACACACATATTTTATCGGAGACGATAGAGAAAACCGCACTGATCAATCTCGCCACGGCAGGGCTCTGCGGTGCGGCGCGGATGATCATCAACCGGCATGGCTCGGCCAGTCCGGACATGCTGAACCGGCTGACCTGGAACATTCAGACGGCGGCATCGCTTCTGCAGGTGGTACTGACCGGGATGGTGTTCTTCCGGGCTTACCGGACGCTGGCAAGGTGCCGGAAGCTGATTCCCCGGGAGGACTATTATGAGATGGCCAAGCTCCAGGAGGAGGTCCTGCCGGACCGGATTTCGGCGCTGTCGAGCTATTCCATGCTCCAGCTCCTGGAGGTCTGGGCAGGGATCCTTCTCGGCGTGAAGATTGTCTATGATATCTTCGCCGGCGTGTACCGGGAATTTGTTGCGGATCTTTCCTCGGTGTTCGATCTGACGGACGCAAGTGCCATGGAAGCCTTCCGGACGCTTTACAACAACACGCACGCGTTCAAGTACATCGGCATGCTGATCGCCATTGCACTCGGCGTCTTCATTACTGGGATTTTTCTGAATGACCGGAAACTGAAGCTGACGGCGGCGGTGCTTGCCGTGATTTATATTCTGTCGGCGACGGGGATGCAGATGGGAACCTGCACGGTGTGGAACCGGGATGTGGCAATTGTGTGGTCTTCGGTGGTTTTTCAGCTGCTGCAGACCGTAGGACTGCTCGGTTTCTCCTTCTATCTGAAAAAGCGGTACCGCGGAGTCTGAATGAATCCGATGCAGTGCAAGTAAAAAGCTCCTGTCTTCTGGTGAACAAGATCACCAGAAGGCAGGAGTTTTTTCATGAGAATATATGTTATTTCATTCGGAAGGGCAGGCGCTGATTGCAGGTCAGGCCTGTGCCTTCTTTTCCGCAACGGTGGTGACGAGCTTGCGGATGCAGGTGACAGCGACCAGAACGCCCAGGACAATCAGGAAGCAGGCAACGATCAGCTGCATGCCGTTGACAAGGAAGGTACCGGTGCCTGCAGCAAATGCCTTGACATTGCCGATCACATTCAGAACGATAGCCGTGAAGGTAACAAGGAGCATCACTGTCATCGGGAAATAGAGCATGGCGTGCTTCCTTCCGGTTGCCTTTAAGAACACCGCGATGCTGATGAGCACGAGAGCGGCCAGCATCTGGTTGGCTGCACCGAACAGAGCCCAGACATTCTGATAGCCGCCGAGGCAGAGAATATAGCCGAGAACCAGAGTGACAACGGTTGCAAAATACTTGTTGGTGAAGAGCTTCTGCCAGGAAGGTGCTTCTCCCTCGCCCTCATAAGCGAACAGCTCCTGGAAGGACATGCGGCCGATCCGGGCAACGGAATCCAGAGAGGTCAGGGCGAGCGCCGAAACGCACATGGTCATGAAGACATTGGCTGCGGAGTTCGGAACGCCGAAGCTCTCAAGGAAGCCTGCAACACCGGCGGAGAAGATCTGGAAGGGAGTCAGGCCGTCCGGAACATTGCCGTTGACGGCGACTGCGCCGACGATGATCAGTGACAGAACACCAAGAAGCGTTTCCAGAACCATGGCGCCGTATCCGACGAACAGCATGTCCTTCTCATTGCGGATCGTCTTGGAAGAGGTTCCGGAGGAAACCAGTGAGTGGAATCCGGAAACCGCGCCGCAGGCGATGGTGACGAACAGGGTCGGGAACAGATAGCTGACGCTTCCGTTTGCGGAGGTGACGGCGAAGCCGTTAAAGGCGTTCAGGTTCATATCCGGATGAGCGAACAGAACACCGAAGAAAGCACCGACGATCATGCCGAGGAGCATGAAGGTGGTCAGATAGTCTCTGGGCTGCATCAGGAGCCACATGGGCATGACGGAGGCAGCGAACAGGTAAGCCATGACAACGAAATTCCACTGGGAAGCCGTCAGGTACCACGGAAGCTTCATGCCGAGTGCGAACATGACGGCGAGAAGGGCGATGGCAACAACCGCCTTGACGCCCTCTTTCATGGAGAAGCGCTTCTGCAGGAGGCCGAAGACCATGGCGGCCGCGATGAACAGCATGGAGATGGTTGCGGCTGCGGCGCCGTTGTAGTTCATGGTCACGGTTCCGTCCGCAGCGGCGGTGAAGCCGTTGAAGGTGCTGGAAACCATGGAAGTGAAGGCTGCGATGACGAGAAGCGTAAACAGCCAGCAGAACAGGGAGAAGAAGCGTCTTCCCTTTTTGCCGATGTACTTCTCGATGACCATGCCGATGGACTTGCCGTCATTCTTGACGGA
>DAIMKA010000065.1:0-9215 GCA_036721955.1 Lachnospiraceae bacterium
GGGAATGCAGGAGGCTGAGGGCAAATACGGCTGGTACAACGGAACGAATGTCGGTCTTTTCCGGGAAGCGGGCTACGATCCGGAGGAGACCGTTCAGGCCGCGAAGGAGTCCATGGCGGAATCCATCGGGGAATTCCGGAATTCGAAGCGGTATCTCATCCGCTTCTACACGGGAAAATTCCTGTCCCAGTGGGGAGATCCCACCTGCGTCTCCATGCGGGAGATGGAGGAGACAAGGCGGCACACGGGAGAGCTCTCTCCGCTTGTTTCGTCGCTGATCTTCGGGAGAGGCAGCAGGATCCTGCAGTGGGGAATGAATGTGACGCATTCGCTGATCTATCTGGGACTTGTCCTCTACGTGGCCGCCATGTGGAGGAGGCGGAGGAAAGCGGGGCGCTGGACCGTTTCGGATGCAGAGCTTCTGCTGGTGGTTTTCATCGTCGGCGGAATGCTGTTTCATCAGCTCTGGGAGGCATCCGGCAGGTACACGATGCGGTACTATCTGACGATGCTTCCGCTCTCGGCGTGGGGAATCTGCCGGTTGCTGGAGAAGCTGAAGGCAGCGGCCAGGCGGGCCGGGGGCAGCAGGAAGGCCTGACAGACGCCGGAAACCGGAAAACCGGCAGCAGGATTATCATCGGAACGCCGGGAGAATGAGACAGAAGAAATGCAGGAACCAGAGAATGAGGCAGCAGAAACGCGGGAACCGGAGGACGGGCTTTACGATGACGCTGCCGATAAGGAAAATCCGAAAGAAGTGTCTGCACCGAACAGCCTGAAAGAAAAATCTGCAGAGGCGATCGGAAACGGATTTGCGAGGGGACAACATGCTGGATCCGACAGGAAGGTTTTACAACATATTTACCGGCTGCATCATGGGCGGCGCATTCGGGGACGCGCTGGGATTTCCCGTGGAGTTCATGCAGCTTTCGGAAATCGTAGAGCACTACGGCAGACAGGGGATTGTTCGGCCGGAATTCGGCCCGAACCGGAAGGTGATGATCAGCGACGACACGCAGCTGACCCTGTTCGGCATGGACGGGCTCACGCAGGGCCTGAAGCTCCGAAGAAGCGGGGCGGCGGATGCGGACGCGGAGATCTTTCTGGATCTTGCATACCTCGACTGGTACGCGACGCAGCAGTCCAGAATCCGCTATACGCAGCCCTTTACCGCGATTTATTCCGATCACCGTCTGAGAGCGCAGCGGGCGCCGGGCAAAACCTGCATGAGCGCACTCTCGCAGCAGTTTCTGGCGGATCAGGGCACCGGGCAGGTGTATGACCCTGGCAGAAGGGGAACGCTGGAGGCTCCGATCAATGCGAGCAAGGGGTGCGGCGCAGTGATGCGGGCGGCACCGATCGGACTGATGCTGAATGCGGAGAACCAGAATCTGAACCGGGAGAGCGTCTGCCTTACGGCGGCACGGGCCGCGGCAATCACGCACGGGCACCCGTTCGCATGGCTTTCCTCGGCGCTTCTTGCGGAAATCATCCATCGGATGACCTACCGAAGACCCGCGGATCCGACGCTGGAGCGTCTGACGGCCAACGCGGTTTATCAGGTGGAACAGGAGTTCCGGGGCGTGAAGGAGCTCCCGGAGTTTATCGCGCTGATGGAAAAGGCCATGGAGCTTGCGGCGGATGGCGGCGCGAAGACGGGAGAGAGCCTCTCCAAACTCGGGAAGGGCGTCACCGCGGAATCGACGCTTGCGATCAGCATTTACCTTGCGCTCCACTATCAAAACGACTATTTTACGGCGGTTCATGCGGCAGTCAATCAGAGCGGGGATTCCGACACGGCGGGGGCCGTCACGGGAAATCTTCTGGGAGCGTGGCTCGGATACGAAGCGGTCAGCGGTCAGCTGGACTGCGTCTACGGCATGCAGGGGTTTCTCGAGCAGCACCTTGAGATGTACGACCTTCTTCTCGACACGGTGCGCAGGGCCTGGCACACGGCGATCCTGGGGGATGCCTAGTCTGCAGATTTTTCCCGAGGGCGTGGCAGGGGCAGGACAGCGGCTTCGGAAACTGCGTTTTTCCCGTCCGAAGGGAGGAATCCGGTCAGAAAGTGATTCCGGGAAGAGAAGCCGCTGTAATTTAAAGGTGGCAAAAAAGAGTTCGTTATGTATAATAAACTCTGTGTGCAAAGGCTTTGATGACAGAAAATCATGTGCCGTCCAAGACATGCACTGCGTGATTACATCGGAGAAAATCCCTTCGCGGGATTCTCTTTATACTGCCGCAGGGAAAGCTGCGGCAAGAAAGGTAAAAAGATATATGGTACAGGAAGATCTGGAACGGATCCGGCAGGAGGCACGCGAGCGTCTGGAGAAGGCATTCTCTCCGGAAGAAATCAATCAGATTAAGGTTGACTTCCTTGGCAAAAAGGGACAGCTCACCGGCATCCTGAAGGGAATGAAGGATGTTGCGGCGCAGGATCGGCCGAAGGTGGGACAGATGGTCAACGAGACCCGCGCCCGCATCGAAGAGGCGATCAGCCAGCATCAGAAGGAAATCGAGGAGAAGCTCCTTGCGGAGCGGCTGAAGGCAGAGAAGATTGACGTGACTCTTCCCGCAAAGAAGGAGACGAGAGGCCATCTTCACCCGAATACGGTAGCTCTTCGCGAGATCGAAGAGGTCTTCATCGGCATGGGCTATGAGGTTGTCGAGGGACCGGAAATCGAGAAGGACTACTACAATTTCGAGGCGCTGAACATTCCGGCGGATCATCCGGCGAAGGACGAGCAGGATACCTTCTACATCAACGGGGAGATGCTCCTGCGCACCCAGACCTCCGGTACGCAGATTCACGAGATGGAAAAGGGACATATCCCGATCCGCATGATCGCTCCCGGCCGCGTTTACCGCGCTGACGAGGTGGATGCGACGCACAGCCCGGTCTTCCATCAGGTGGAGGGCCTTGTGGTGGACAAGGGAATCACCTTTGCGGATCTGAAGGGAACGCTCGCGGAGTTCGCGAAGTCGATCTTCGGCGAGGACACGAAGGTTCGTTTCCGTCCGCACCACTTCCCGTTCACGGAGCCGTCGGCGGAGATGGACGTTTCCTGCTTCAAGTGCGGCGGCAAGGGATGCAGCTTCTGCAAGAACGAGGGCTGGATCGAGATCCTCGGCTGCGGCATGGTGCACCCGCACGTTCTGGAGATGAGCGGCATTGATCCGGAGGTCTATTCCGGTTTTGCCTTCGGCGTCGGACTGGAGCGCATCGCCCTGCTGAAATACGAAATTGATGACATGCGCCTTCTTTATGAGAATGATAAGCGCTTTATTGATCAGTTCTAAGGAAAATGCGGACACGGTCCGCGTTTGAAAAGGAACCTCGGAAGGGCTTCCCGAAGGACTCTGAACATGACAGGGCCAGGAAGCGGGGAAGCGGATAAAGAAGGAGAAATCGGCAAATGAATACACCTATTTCATGGATTAAGGACTATGTTCCGGAGCTGAAATGCACGGACAAGGAATACTATGACCGGATGACGCTCTCGGGAACCAAGGTCGAGAACTGGAAGAATCTGGACCACAACTGCGAGAAGATCGTGGTCGGCCGCGTGGAGGCCATGGAGAAGCATCCCGATGCGGATCATCTGTGGGTCTGCCGGATCAACATCGGAACCGCCTATGCGGAGAACGGCTATACGGAAGAAAACGACGGCCTTTCCCGGCACGGCGAAGAGACGGAGAACTGCATCCAGATCGTGACCAGCGCGCAGAACCTTCAGGTCGGCGACGTGATCCCGACGTGCCTCAACGGCGGCAGGGTAGCGGGCGGCCACGACGGCGGTCCGATGCCGGAAGAGGGCATTAAGATCAAGTCCGGCAAGATGAGAGGCCTTCCCAGCGTCGGCATGATGTGCGGCATCGAGGAGCTCGGCGCAACGAGAGACATGTATCCGGAGGCGCCGGAGGACGGCATCTATGTTTTCCCGAAGGATCAGGCAGAAGAGCTTGCTCTCGGCGCGGACGCCATCGAGGCCCTCGGTCTGCACGATACGAATTTTGAATACGAAATTACATCCAACCGCGTGGACTGCTATTCCATTCTCGGAATCGCAAGAGAGGCGGCGGTGACCTTTGACAAGCCCTTTGTTCCTCCGGTTGTTACGGTGAAGCACGAAGGAGAGAAGGACACCTCCGATTATGTGGATGTCACCATTGAAGACAAGGACCTCTGCACCCGGTATGTTGCGGCCATCTGCACCGGTGTCAAGCTCGGACCGAGCCCCCGCTGGATGCAGAGAAGACTCGCGAATTTCGGCATCCGCCCGATCAACAACCTGGTCGACATCACGAACTTCGTCATGATGGAATACGGCCAGCCGATGCATGCGTATGATTTTGACACCATCCACGGAGGAAAAATCATCGTCCGCCGCGCACACGACGGCGATACCTTTGTGACGCTGGACGGCCAGGAGAGAAAGCTCGACCACGATGTTCTGATGATCAATGACGCGGACCGCGCGGTCGGCCTTGCCGGCATCATGGGCGGCGAGGATTCCATGATTACGGAGAACGTGCACACCGTCCTTCTGGAGGCGGCAACGTTCAACGGGACCAACATCCGCAAGGCTTCCAAGAGAATCGGCATCCGCACGGATGCTTCCGCGATCTTCGAAAAGGGACTGGATCCCTACAACGCACTGGATGCCATGAACCGCGCGTGCCAGCTGATGGAAGAGCTCGGCTGCGGAACCGTGGCAAAGAGCTATGTGGATGTGCATGACGAGCTGCCCGCGCTCCGGAGAATCAAATTCGAGCCGGAGAAGATCAACGCTTATCTGGGAACGTCCTATACGGCAGAGAGAATGCTGGAGATTTTCCGCAAGGAAGAGCTGTCCTACGATGAGAAGACAGGAGAGCTGGTCATTCCCTCGTTCCGTCAGGATCTGAAGGCAATGTGCGATCTTGCGGAGGAAGCGGCAAGATTTGACGGCTATGACAAGGTTCCGTCCACGCTTCCGTCCAGCTCTGCGACCGTCGGAGGCCTGCAGCCGATGATGAAGCTGCAGGATCTCGCGAGGACGGTTGCGATGGACTACGGCTATTCCGAGTCCGAGACCTTCTCCTTCGAGAGCCCGAAGGTGTTCGATACGCTCCGCCTTGATGCGGAGGATCCGGAGAGAAAGGCCATCCGGATTTCGAATCCTCTCGGCGAGGACTTCTCGATCATGCGCACGCAGATGGTCAGCTCCATTCTGACGTCTCTGGCAACGAACTATGCCCGCCGGAACAAGGATGTGAAGCTGTTCGATCTCGGCAAGATCTATCAGGCAAAGGACCTCCCGCTTACGGATTATCCGGATGAGAGACCGCAGCTGACGCTCGGCTTCTACGGGGAGGGAGACTTCTTCACCCTGAAGGGAGTTGTGGAGGATTTCCTGAAATCCGCAGGGGTTAAGGAGAAGGTTCTGTGCGACCCGGAGGCCGGCAAGAACTTCCTGCATCCCGGACGCCAGGCACTGGTGATCCTGTCCGATCCGCACGGCGGCCCGAAGGGCGCACCGGTGAACACCGTGGCCGGCTACATGGGTGAGGTTCATCCGACCGTTGCCAGGGCATATGGCATCGGTGACCGCGTCTACGTCGCCAGCATCGACCTGAAGACGGTTCTCTCGAAGGCGTCCTTCGCGCATCATTATGAGGGAATCGCGAAGTTCCCGGCGATGAGCCGCGACATCTCCATGGTGGTTCCGAAGACGGTTTCTGCGGGAGAGATTGAGGAAGTGATTGAACAGCGCGGCGGAAAGCTTCTGGAGTCCTACCGTCTGTTTGATTTGTACGAAGGCGCTCAGGTGAAGCCCGGATGCAAGTCCATGGCTTACAGCCTGACCTTCCGCCACAAGGACCGCACGCTGGAGACTGAGGAAGTGGACAAGGCCATGAAGAAGATCCTGAATGGTCTGGAAGCTCTGAACATCGAGCTTCGCTCCTGATGGGTGATGCAGGTTCTGCCGGACAGGCACCGGAAGGCCGGAAGCCCTGAACTTTGAGCTTCGCTCCTGAGGCGGGGATGTTCGGAAAATGAAGGGCAAGGCCTTGGAAGGCCCTGCCCTTTTTCCGCATCCGGAAGCGGATATGAAAGGGAACATGAAGATAAAAAGACAAAGCAATACCACAAACCCCTCTTTTCTGGGAGAAGGCGACCGGTGCCTCCGGCGGATTTTCTTCTGCCTGATGGCGGTTTACATTCTGCTGCTGATCCCGGTTCTTGTGATCGGGCGGTACGACGCTCCCTCCGCGGACGATTTTTCCATGGGACTGGGAACAAGGCTTGCCTATGAGACGACCGGTTCGGCTGCGGCTGTGGCGGGCAGGGTCCTGTCGGAGACGGTGCGCTATTACCGGACCTGGATCGGGTATTTTACCTCGTGCCTGTTCACCACGGTTTCTCCCGCCACCTTCGGCGAGAAGTGGTATGCACTGACGCCGGGGATCATTCTGCTGGCCCTGCATATCGGCGTGATCGTGTTCTTCTATGCGCTGATGGAGAAGGCACTCGGAATAAGCCGCTGGGTGCGGCGGTGCATGACGGTGCTGACGCTGTTTCTGATGATCCAGCTGATGCCGGAGGGGAGCCTCCGCGTGGAAGCCTTCTACTGGTGGAGCGGCGCGGGAAACTATACGCTCACCTTTGCAGTGGGGCTTTTGTATCTTGCCTTCCTGCTTCTTGCCGCGTATGCGGACGGGCGGAGAGCCCGAACCGCGTTTTTCGTACTGGCCTGTGTTTTCGGTTTTTTCGCGGGCGGGGGCAATTACCTGAGTTCGCTCTCCTGGGCGATTGTCACGGTGCTTCTCGGTGCGGCGCTCCTGCTGATCCGGTCCGGGAAAATGGGAGCGCTTCTCTGGAAGAAGGAGGACGGCCCCGCGGAGGCGGAGGATTCGTCCGGCAGGGAGCTGTGGAACCGGCATCTGTGCTTCCGGGGGGATCTCTCCCTGCGGCTCCTTGTCCCGATGGGATTTCTTCTTGCCGGCTTTGCCGTAAGCTGCCTTGCGCCGGGAAACAGGATCCGCGGGGGAGAGGCACAAGGGTTCGGCGCGGTGAAATCCATCCTTTTGTCCCTTTATTACACGCTGTCCTATCCGCTGAATCAGTGGATGAACTGGGCGGTTCTGCTCGTTCTTGCCATCACGGCCGTGATTTTCTGGATGGGATTTGAGGCGGACCGGGAAACGGACGGCGTTTTGTCCAGGCTGACCTTCGCCTTTCCGTTCCGGGCGGCGGTTCTGGGGTATGGTATTGTGAGCGCGGTTGTGACGCCGGCGCTCTATGCGCAGGGGAACATGGATGCCGGACGGATTCAGAGTACCTTCTGGCTGCACACGGTACTTGTCCTCGTGCTGCTCGAGTGGTATCTTGTCGGTGGACTTTACCGGGCCCGGCAGGAGCAGAGGGGAACGTCTGACGGCGGAAAGGAAAGAAACTCCCGGAGGGAAGTCCTTCTGATCCGGGGACTTGCGCTGTTCCTCTTCGTGTTCTCCCTTCTTGCGGTGAAGGCGGATCCGGATTTCTATACCGCATCGGCTGCCGTGTCCGAGCTTCTGGATGGTTCGGCCGCGCAGTACGGGAGGGAAAATGCGGAGCGGTTTGCGCTTCTGCATGATTCGGAAGAGGAGGATGCGGTTCTGCCGCGCTATACGGTTCATCCGCAGCTTTTGTATTTCGCGGATGTCAGTGAAGATCCGGATGACTGGGCGAACCGGAAGATGAGCGAATACTACGGAAAGAAGAGCGTCCGCGGAGCCGGGCAGTGAAAAAGCAGGTGGCCCGGCCTGCGGATTCGGTTTGACAGAATGAAACGATCGATTTCAGGAAAGGAAGAGTGAATATGGAACGAGAAAACGTATGGAACACCTATGATCTGGAAATGCAGAAGAGCTGCCTTGATTTTGCAGAAGAATACCGGAAGTTTATTTCGGAGAACAAGACAGAGCGCGAGTGCGTGGATGCGTTCGTGAATGCGGCGGAGGACGCCGGATTCGTGGAGCTGTCCCGTGCCATTGAGGAAGAGAAGAAGACCGGCAAAAAGCTGCAGCCCGGCGACAAGGTGTATCTGACTTGGATGAACAAGTCGATGGTGCTGTTCCGCCTCGGAAAGCGCCCGATGGAAGAAGGCGTCAACATTCTGGGTGCGCACATCGACAGCCCCCGCATGGATGTGAAGCAGAATCCGCTGTATGAAAAGGGCGGCTATGGCTATCTTGACACTCATTATTACGGCGGCATCAAGAAGTATCAGTTCGTTGCAAGACCGCTTGCCATCCACGGCGTCATCGTGAAGAAGGACGGCGAGACGGTCGTTCTGAATGTCGGCGAAGATGCGGACGATCCGGTATTTTTCGTTTCCGATCTTCTGATTCATCTCGCGCAGGATCAGATGCAGAAGAAGGCAGCCGAGGTCGTTGAGGGTGAGGCGCTGGATCTTATCATCGGCAACAAGCCGATCATCATCGACGCGAAGACGAAGGCCGGCCATAAGAAGGAGGAGCTTCCGAAGGAGGCAGTCAAGAATTCTCTTCTGAAGATTCTGGAGGAAATGTACGGCATTAAGGAAGATGATTTTGAATCCGCGGAGCTGGAAGTGGTTCCGGCTGGCCCGGCAAGAGATGCCGGCTTTGACCGCAGTATGATCCTCGGCTACGGCCAGGATGACCGCGTCTGCGCTTATCCTTCCTTCCGTGCGATTCTGGATGCGGATTTCGGAGGAGAAAACGGCGCTCCGGAGCGCACGAGTGTCTGCCTTCTGGTGGACAAGGAAGAGATCGGGTCGGTCGGCGCGACCGGAATGCGGTCCCACTATTTTGAAAACGCTCTGGCAGAGGTGATGAATCTTCGCGGCGAGTACACGGAGCTTGCTCTCCGCCGCTGCCTTGCGAACTCCGACATGCTCTCGAGCGACGTGTCATCGGCCTATGATCCGAACTGGAGCGAGTGCTTCGATGAGAAGAACACCGCGTTTCTCGGCCGCGGCATGGTCTTCAACAAGTTCACGGGCTCCCGCGGAAAGAGCGGTTCCAACGATGCCAACGCGGAGTTCATTGCGCATCTTCGCGACATTTTCAGCAGGGAGGGCGTTGTGACGCAGACGGCAGAGCTCGGCAAGGTGGATGTCGGAGGCGGCGGAACCATCGCCTACATCCTTGCACTGTACGGCATGAATGTCATTGACAGCGGCGTTCCGGTTCTGTCGATGCATTCC
>DAIMKA010000066.1:0-8954 GCA_036721955.1 Lachnospiraceae bacterium
ATTGTCATTGATGACAGCTGCTCCTGCGATTCTCCCATTCTCAAGGCAGGCATACTGGCAGCCCTGCAGAATGGCCTCCTGCACACTCTCACGGCACGGATAGGCATGGCTCCACTTCGGGTAGTTGATGTGGGCCTCCAGATAATCTACCACACGGTCATACAGATCTGCCAGCTCATCCAGATGACTTTCGTCACATTTGATCCATTCCATTTTCGAATTCCTTTACACTCTTATACCTCGCTGATGCAAAATCCGCGAAGGTGGTTTTGCATCAGCGGCAGCCGGTGCGTCAGCACCGATGCTGCAGTTTGAAAGCGACATATCGATGTCACTTTCAAACTTCCCTCTTCTCTCCCGTAAGCACCGAGAAGGTCCTCTTCGGAATACCGCGGCTGCCTTGCCACGGCGAGAATTCCCTGCGGCGACATCGTGTCCGATGCCTTTGCCATCGCCTCGTCGGATAAAAGCGTCAGCTTTCCTGTAAGAGGTGCCAGTCTCTCTCCGGCCCTCTCCATCGCCCCGTGGGTGATGTACACCTCTTCCAGATACTCCGCCGGAGCATCCAGAACAAGGCGTTCTCCTTCTATAACAAAAGACTGAGTCTGCCGGCGTTCCTTTGCTTTCTGCCTGAGCAGCACCAGTCTCTTGACTCTGCTGTTTGATGCGGATGTGATTTCTTCCATCGGTTCCTGTGTTTTCTATCCTGTCTCTGTCCTGACGCGAAGCAAGCCAGTGTTTTGCAGGCAGCAATTTCCGTGCCTGCCGCCGGGCTCTTTCCTGTTTGTTACCGGGACAGCGCCTGGCTGATCTCGAACTGATACTCCGGAATGCTCTTGGTCATCGCCAGTGCTTCCTCAATGTCCACATCCACGAACTGCCCGTTCCGATAGGCCACGATCCGGTCTCTCTTGCCTGCTGCCACGATATCCGCCGCATAGGCTCCCATGATGGAGGCGTAATAACGGTCCTTGCAGGTCGGCGAACCGCCGCGCTGCATGTAGCCGAGGATCGTGGCGCGGGTCTCGATTCCTGTCGCCGCCTCAATCCGGCGTGCCATGGAGGTGGAGTGCCCGATTCCTTCCGCGTTGATGATGATGTGATGCTTCTTCCCGTGCTTGCGGTTATTGATGATATTGTCCACGATCTTCTGCTCGTCGTAGTCGTATTTCTCCGGGAGCAGAATGTCCTCCGCACCGTTGGCGATTCCGCACCAGAGTGCAATGTAGCCTGCATTGCGGCCCATGACCTCGATGATGCTGCAGCGCTCATGCGAGGACGAAGTATCGCGGACCTTGTCGATGGCCTGCATCGCCGTATTGATGGCGGTATCGAAGCCGATCGTATAGTCGGTGCATGCAATGTCCAGGTCGATGGTTCCCGGAAGGCCGATCGCGTTGATGCCGAGGCGGGAAAGAGCCAGCGCTCCGCGGTAGGAACCGTCTCCTCCGATTACCACAAGGCCGTCAATGCCGTGCTTGCGGCAGATCCTTGCTGCTTCCTCCTGTCCTTCCTTCGTGCGCATCTCCTCACAGCGTGCGGTTCCCAGAATGGTTCCGCCTCTCTCGATGATATCGGAGACGCTGTGCTTGTCCATATCCACGATCTCTTCCTGCAGAAGTCCCGAATAGCCTCTCTCGATTCCCTTTACCGTCAGGCCGTTCTGGATTCCCCTGCGGACACAGGCGCGGATTGCCGCGTTCATGCCGGGCGCATCGCCTCCGCTGGTAAGAATGCCGATTGTTTTCACTTTATTCTCAGCCATTGTATGTCCTCCATTCTGTCCTGAATCCCACAGATGCCGGCTTTTCTTTTTCATAGCTGTCTGCCCGCTGCATCTATTATCATACTCAGGTTTGTCTCCCCGTGCAATGCGGCGGGCACCTTCTGCACGGAGCACTTCAGCAGCACTTCCACGGTGATTTTCCGCGTCTTTCTCTCACGGAAGCCTTCACCGAGGGACGTTTCCCCGGCGGACAGCATTTCTGATCCTTCCCGCGCTTTTTCTCAGAAACCCTCGCCGGAGAACGGACCGTTTTCAGCGGACCGTCACGTTTTTCTCTCCGAACCGTTCCTTCAACGCCTTCAGCGTCTCGTCATCGGCACGGATTCCCTGACCGGGCGGGAGTTTTTTCATGCCGCGGATGCTCTCAATATAGATCACCGCCTGATCTCTTCCGCCGAAGCGGTCCACAAGCTTCATCAGATCACCGTTTCCCTCTGAAAATGCAGTTTCATCGGCAAAACGGATCCAGACCTCACGCGGCACCGCGTCAAACGGCACGACGCTTCTTGCGATCAGCTTGGAGTCACGGTCCTCTTCCTGCGATACGCGGCCCTGAATGAACACTTTCGCGTCCTCCTTCAGCACCTCCGTATAATTCTCGAAGGTTTTCGGGAAAACAATGATCTCAATGCTTCCCGTCAGGTCTTCCAGCGTCACAAAGGCCATCACCTGGTTGTTCTTCGTGTACTTGATCTTGACTTCCGTGATCATGCCGCCCACGGTCACATCCTGGTTGTCCTGAACCTTCGAGACGCCGGTTTCCTCATCAAGGTAGAAGTCCGACGCCTTTGCTCCGGCGTGCGCCTTCCACAGGCCCGCATAATCCTCCAGAGGATGACCGCTGACGTAGATGCCGAGCACTTCTTTTTCAAAGGCGAGCTTCATTTCCTTGTCATACTCGCCGACATCCGGATACGAGATCCGGAACTGGTTTCTGGATTCCTCGGGGACAATGTCGAACAGGCTCATCTGCCCTGCCATATTGTTCTTCGCGGCATCCGCCTGCTCCTCCATCATCCGGATGTAAACACTCATCATCTGCTTGCGTGTGACGCCGAAGCAGTCGAAGGCACCTGACTTGATCAGGTTCTCCACCACGCGGCGGTTCAGGGACAGTCCGCTGGTCCTGTCAATGAAATCCTGCAGATCCCGGTATTTCCCGTTCTGTTCCCGCTCCCGGACGACCGCCTGAATCAAAGGCTCTCCCACGCCCTTGATGGCCGTGAGAGAATAACGGATTGCTCCTCCCGAGACGGAAAAGCCCGCCACACCCTCGTTGATGTCCGGCGGAAGGAGCCGGATGTGCATCTCCCGGCACGCCAGAATGTACCCCGCCACCTTGGCGGGGAAATCAATGACAGAGGTCAGAAGCGCCGCCATAAACTCCGTCGGATAATAATATTTGAGCCATGCCGTCTGGTACGTCACAATCGCGTAGCAGGCCGCATGGGATTTGTTGAATGCGTATTTGGCAAAATCAATCATCGTGTCATAGATGTGATTGGCCGTCTCCGCGGGAATTCCCTTCGCGACGCACCCCGGCACATGTTCCTTCTCGTTGCCCTCCACGAAGTTATGCCGCTCTTCTTCCATGACATGAGCCTTCTTCTTGCTCATCGCGCGGCGGACAAGATCTGCACGGCCGAGCGAATATCCGCCGAGCTCCTGCACGATCTGCATGACCTGCTCCTGGTAGACAATACAGCCGTAGGTCGGCTCCAGAATCGGCTCCAGCTCCTTCGTGTCATAGGTGACGCTTCCTGCGTTCTGCTTGCCCGCGATATACTTGGGAATGAAGTCCATCGGGCCCGGACGGTACAGGGCAATTCCCGCAATGACATCCTCAAGGCTCCCCGGCTGCAGTCTTTTCATGAAGTTCTGCATGCCGCCGGATTCCAGCTGGAACACGCCGTCCGTTTTTCCTGTCGAAAGATAGGCAAAAACCTTTTTGTCGTCGTAATCAATCCGGTCGATGTCAATGACCTCTCCCGCCGGATTCTCCGTAATTTTCTCTTTTCCCAAAACCGGCTCGTAGGAGGGATAGCATCCCCCCGCCTCCCGGATGGAGTGATTGGCCATCGCCACCGCGTTCTGAATCACCGTCAGGGTGCGCAGTCCCAGAAAATCCATTTTCAGAAGGCCCAGCTGCTCCACCCGCGTCATGGTGAACTGCGTCGTGATCGAGCCGTCGGCCGCGCGTGAGAGCGGAATCAGGTCCTCGGCTGGCTCCGCGCAGATTACAACACCCGCGGCGTGCACCGACGTGTGCCGCGGCAGCCCCTCCAGCTTTCTGGACATCTCGATCAGCTTATGCACTCTTTCATCGTTGTCATAGGCCTTCTTCAGATCCGGATTTTCCTGCAGAGCCTTGTCCAGCGTGATATTCAGTTCGTTCGGCACCATCTTGGAAACCGAATCGCAGAAGCTGTACGGAAGGTCCATCGCGCGTCCGACATCCCGGATCACGCCGCGGGCCGCCATCGTACCGAAGGTAATGATCTGGACCACCTGATCCTTGCCGTATTTGCGCGTGACGTAATCGATGACTTCCTGTCTTCGCTCGAATCCGAAATCCACGTCAATATCAGGCATGGACACACGCTCCGGATTGAGGAAACGTTCGAAGAGCAGGTTGTACCGGATCGGATCCAGCTGCGTGATGCCGGTGCAGTAGGACACCACGGACCCGGCCGCAGATCCTCTGCCCGGTCCGACCGCAATGCCGTGCTCCCGCGACCAGTTGATATAGTCCCAGACGATCAGGAAATAGTCCACGTATCCCATTTTCCGGATGACCGACAGCTCATAGTCGAGGCGTTTCCGCACCGTCCCGTCGTCCTCCGGATAATTGCGGGCAAAGCCATCGTCGCACAGCTTGTTGAGATAGGTCCAGGAATCGTACCCCTCCGGCACTTCAAAATGGGGCAGCTTGGTCTTGCCGAACTCGATGGTCACATTGCAGCGGTCCGCGATCTTCTGCGTGTTCTCCAATGCTTCCTGCGCATAGGGGAAGAGCTCCTTCATCTGCTCCTCACTCTTGACATAGAACTGCCCGCCCGGATACCGCATCCGGTTCTCGTCGCTCACTTTTTTGCCTGTCTGAATGCACAGGAGGACATCATGCGCCTCCGCGTCATCGGCAAACGTGTAGTGGCAGTCGTTGGTTGCGATCATGGGAATGTCCAGCTTTCTCGACATCTCCAGGACCCCTGCAATCACAGTCTGCTGGTCCGGATAGCCGTGGTCCTGCAGCTCCAGGAAAAAATTTCCCTTCCCGAAAATATCCTGATATTCCAGTGCCGCCTTTTCCGCCGCCTCTTTGTCTCCGCGGACCAGGTCCCTTGCCACTTCACCGGCAAGGCAGGCCGAGGAGCAGATAATCCCCTCGTGAAACTCGCGGAGAAGCTCCTTGTCCACACGCGGTTTATAGTAATAGCCTTCCGTGAAGGAACGGCTGACGATTTTGGAAAGATTCTGATATCCCTTTTCGTTCTCCGCAAGAAGAATCAGATGATAATAGCGGTCCGAGTGATCACCGATTTCACGGTCAAACCGGGATCCCGGTGCCACATAGACCTCGCACCCGATGATCGGCTTGATTCCGACATCCTGGCAGGCCAGATAGAACTCGATGACGCCGTACATGTTGCCGTGATCCGTAATGGCAGCCGCGTTCATGCCGAGCTCTTTGACGCGCTCCGCATAGGCGCGGACCTTGTTGGAGCCATCCAGAAGTGAGTATTCCGTATGTGAATGAAGATGGACAAAGGACATAGTTTTACCTTATCTCAGAAAGGCCTCCGCCACCGCGATATCCTCCGGTGTCGTGATTTTGATGTTGCGGTAGGAAGCCTCCACCAGACGGATCTTCGCCTGTTTCATCTGCTCCGCCACCATGGCGTCATCCGTGATGTGAATGCCGCGCGCGATCAGTTCGGGGAGCCATTTCCGCATTTCACGGTATGCCTGTGTAATCAGCGTCCTCTCGAAAACCTGCGGGGTCTGAATGATCCACACGCGGCTCCGGTCCGGCGTGGACGAAACGTTTCCGTCCTCCCCGGCCATTTTCACCGTATCCTTGCTCGGCATGCCGGCAACTGCCGCACCGCATTCCCTCACGGCCTCGTAGAGACGGCGGATGGATTCCCGGTCGATGAACGGTCTCGCCCCGTCATGGATGAAGACATAACGGCAGGGCCAGCAGATCGCCTCCAGTCCGTTTGCCACGGAGTCATAGCGCTCTGCTCCTCCTGCTGCAAAAGCCCGGACCTTTTTCGCAGCCTCCGGAACCACCGCGAAAATATGCTCCCGGACATACGTCTCGTCGCCCTCCGGAATCACCATCACAATGTCCGTGATGATCTCGCTTGCGGCCAGCGCCTGCAGCGATCTTGCCGCAAGCGGCATTCCCGCAATGTCCCGATACTGCTTCGGCAGATCCCCGCCGAGCCGGGTTCCCTTTCCCGCTGCAAGCAGAACTGCCGTGCAGCGGACCCGTTCGTTTTCTTCTTTTCTCATAAGATAATATCCGTCAGGTGCCTGTGCCTGCTCCCGGCAGGAGAAGATGCCGTCAGGCATCTTCGAGTGCAAGGTTCGGTACCGCATTGAGATCCAGTCCGCTCCGGATCCCGCGCAGATAATCATAGTATCCGGCGCAGCCTATCATTGCCGCGTTGTCCGTGCACAGAATCGGCGGCGGGCAATAAAACGCAATCCCGCGCTCCGCACAGGCTTCCTTTGCTGCTGCGCGCAGTGCACTGTTGGAGGCGACGCCGCCCGCCAGTGCAAACCGGCTGCAGTGATACTGCTCTGCGGCTGTCATGGCATGTCCCACCAGGACCTCTACCACGGATTTCTGAAATGAAGCCGCTACATCCGGAACACAGACACTGCGTCCCGCCATTTCCTCCGTATTCAGATAGTTGAGAACGGCAGATTTCAGGCCGCTGAAGCTGAAATCAAAGGCAGAGTCCGCCACCTTCCCGCGCGGGAAGTGAATCGCATCCGGATTTCCCTCTCTGGCCGCCCTGTCAATCTTCGGACCTCCGGGATACCCGAGTCCGACCGCCCGTGCCACCTTGTCGAACGCCTCCCCCGCCGCATCGTCCATCGTGCGGCCGAGGATTTCATATTTGCCGTAGTCCCGGACAATCACAAGATGCGTGTGTCCGCCGGAAACCACCAGACACAAAAACGGGGGCTCCAGATCCGGTGCCGCGATGTAATTCGCACTGATATGTCCCTCAATGTGGTGCACGCCGATGAGCGGAATTCCGCTGGCAAAGCTGATGGCCTTCGCCGCAGACACGCCGACCAGAAGTGCTCCCACAAGGCCCGGTCCGTAGGTCACCGCGATGGCATCCAGATCCGAAAGCTTCCGGTTTGCCTTGCGCAAAGCCTCGCGGATCACCTGATTGACACGCTCCACATGTTTTCTCGACGCGATCTCCGGCACTACACCGCCGTACAATGTATGAATGTCTATCTGGGAGGAAATTTCATTGGAAAGAACGGTTCTCCCGTTCACTACCACTGCCGCTGCGGTCTCATCGCAGCTGGATTCGATTCCCAGAATCGTAATATCTTTCTCCATAACCACTTTCCTCTGTTTGCTGCCTGTCCGCGGACCTTATTTCTTCGCTTCCGGCTCATCCTCGAAGTTCAGTGTAAGGCTTCTTCCGTCTTTGGCACAGATTGTCCCGGGGAAAATTCTCCGGAGATCTCCCTGAAATTCCTGCGGATGCATCTCGGACGGGCTGTAGTGCGTCAGCCACATCTGCGAGGGCTGTGCCGCCACAGCAATCCTTGCGGCCTCCCGCATCGTCATGTGTTTCTTCTCACGGGCCTTGGGAAGCTTGTCATCCTCTCCGTACATTCCTTCACAGATGAAAAGATCCGCCTCCCGGGCCGCCGCCGTGATATTGTCACACGGCCTGGAATCCGTTGCGTAAGTGATCTTCAGCCCCTTTCTGGCGGGTCCCATCACAAGATCAGGCGTATAGGTCCTGCCGTCGTCCTCAATGGTTTCTCCCCTCTGAAGCCGGGACCAGAACGAGATCGGAATTTCCTGCGCCTTTGCGGCCTCCGCATCGAATTTGCCGGCACGGTCCAGCGTGAAGCTGTAGCCGTAGCAGGGCACCCGGTGATTCACCCTGAACGCCGTGATATGAAAATCCTCCTCTCCGGGGAGATCAAACGTCTCTGTGTCCTCGTTCAATTCCCTGCAGATGATTTCGAACGGAAGCTCCGGTGCAATCACCCGCAGACTTTCAATCACCCTGGAAAGCCCTCTGGGTCCCACAATGACAACCGGCTCTCTCCGGTCGCTGTTGCCCATCGACAGAAGCATTCCGGGAAGTCCCGCGATATGATCCGCATGAAAATGCGTAATCAGAATGACCGAAATCGGATTGGGGCTCCAGCCCTTCTTCTTCATCGCGATCTGCGTACCCTCACCGCAGTCCAGCAGGATGCTCTTTCCGTTGTAGCGGACCAGAAGAGAGGTCAGCCACCGATACGGCAGCGGCATCATCCCTCCGGTTCCGAGCAGACAAACATCAATCATAAAAACCTCTTCTATCCTTTTATGTTCTCTTCCACATAATCCAGGCGTCTTCCTCGGGATTCCGGTAAAATCCGGGACGCACTCCCTCGTTCCGGAAACCTTCCGATTCGTAGAGCCGGATCGCTGCCTCGTTCCCCGCGCGCACCTCCAGAGTAAAATCCTGCAGACCGATCCTGTCTTTTCCGTCCTCCAGGACCTTTTTCAGAAGCATCCGCGCAATTCCGTTTCTGCGGCTTTCCGGACAGACCGCCACATTGGAGATTTCTCCGTCATCGCCCATCCTGGTAAGACCGATGATTCCGAGCAGCCTCTCCGGCTCCCTCTCCCGAACTGCCGCATAGAACCAGCTCTGTGTTCCGTCTCCTGCAAAGCAGCTCCGATAGGAGCCTTCCGACCAGGGCTCGGAGAAGCATATTTTCTCGATCTCCACCGCCTGCGGAATATCTGCTGCTGTCATGCGGCGGATTCTGATCTTGTTGTCTTCCATCCGTTCTCTTCCAGATTCCGTTTTCTTCCCGGGTTCTCTTCCCGGGTTTCACTTTCCTTTCGGGATTTCTTCCCGGTTTCCGTCTTTCTCAGGTGCCCTTCTCTGCTTCCAGATCG
>DAIMKA010000067.1:0-323 GCA_036721955.1 Lachnospiraceae bacterium
GGAGAAATGAAAAAGGTATTACAATTATGGGAATTTATGATTTTATGCTGAATGAAAATAGCCTGGATTTATGACTGAGAGATGAACGATGTTTCCTCGGCTTACTTCTTTGTCTGAGGCCATCCAAAGACTTCGATATATTCAGCCCCCATCTCGAATTTCCTTCGGAAATCCTCGATGAGGCCGGCCAGAGGCCCTGACACTCGAAGATACCTGATGGTATCTTCTCCTGTTTGAAGAGAATTGCAAGGCAATTCTCTTCGCGTATCGGAGAAACCGCCTGCGCGGATTTCTCCTCACGGTTTTGGCCGCATGTCAATTTC
>DAIMKA010000067.1:333-8750 GCA_036721955.1 Lachnospiraceae bacterium
GTAGGGGAAATCGGGAACATCGTTCAGCGCTTATCTCGAATTTCCTTCGGAAATCCTCGATGAGGCCGGCCAGAGGCCCTTCGGGCCTTGGCCGCATGTCAATTTCATGCGTGAATGGATCCGCAAGCGGCTCATTCACGATGAAATCAACATGTGCTGAACAAATATCAATTTGTCAGGTTCCGCAGAACCTGCTACACTACCTTCTATGAAAAAGAATCATAAGAACCAAATCATATGGGGATTGATTTCCCTCCTTCTCGCCCTTTTGTCCATCTGGGCAGTGCTGGGGCAGAGCAAGGAAATGAGTTTTCAGGATCTGGGTGCCGCATTGCTTGCGTGCAATCCTGGATGGCTTCTTCTCGCCATTCTCTGCATGTTCGGCTACATTGCCTTTGAGGGCCTGACCATCTGGTATCTCCTGAAACACTGCGGCTATGACAGACGGGTCGGGCAGGGCATCCTGTATGCCTCGGCAGATATCTACTGTGCAGCGATCACACCTTCCGCAACGGGCGGGCAGCCGGTCTGTGCATGGTTCATGCTGCGGGACGGAATCCCGATGGGCTTTATCACCGCCATCCTCGCCCTGTATCTGATCGCGCACACCTTCGCGACACTGACGATCGGATTCCTGACGGTCATCCTGGGGCCTTCCACCTTTGGAAGCCTGACAATCCTCGCGAAGCTTCTCGTCATTCTCGGTTATCTCACCGTGACAGGACTGGCGGTTCTCTTCGTCTGCCTTCTCAGAAGGGCAAAGCAGATCGAGAAGATCGGCTTCCGCATCATTGACTGGCTGACGAAAAAGGGCTGGGTGAAACAGAACCAGTACTGGAAGGACAAGCTGCACGGCGTTCTCTCCGACTACAGCAGCTGTCTTGGCATCATCAAGGGAAAAGGTCAGGTTTTTCTCGTTGTATTTGCACTTGCCCTTTTGCAGCGGCTCTCGCAGACCATCGTGCCTTCTCTGGTTTATCTCGCACAGGGTGGCGTGTTCCGCAACGTCGGGCAGGTCTTCGCTTCCCAGATTTATTCCGCAATCGGATCCATGTGCATGCCGATCCCCGGCGGTATGGGTGTTGCCGATTATCTTCTGTTCAACGGTCTGCATGCCTTTCTGGAAAAGGAGGCTGCTCTTCAGCTGGAGCTCCTTGCCCGCAGCTGTTCATTCTACCTGTGCGTCATCATCAGTCTGGCGATCGTCATTGTCGGATATATCAAGCGTCACCGCTTCTACTTCCATGTGCATGAATCATAAGGCAGGGAAAGGGTAGCGGACAGGTAAACGAATTCCAAACAGGCCAACAGCCAGATGGCAGACAAGGATAACAGACAGCCAAAAGACAGATGGCAGACAAGAATAGCAGACAGTTAAAAGACAGACAAGCAAGAGGCTTCCGCTTGAAACTGCGGAAGCCTCTTTTTCATATCTGCATCACCTGGCTGCATCATTCTGCCCCATATCTATATCCATCGGCACCTGTGTCTGTTCATATCCACGCACTTTCATAAACACCAGGGGCGCATAGCCTCAGGACCGCAGATTCTGTTTTTCCAGACCAGCCTTCCTTCTATGCCTGCTGCAGGTCTCCCCTTTTCCTGTGCCAGTAAACCCAGAGCGCCGCCGTACTCATTCCCCAGGTCATCGGATAGACCCAGTATGTGATTGCAATGTCCTGCACGAACATGCCGACACCCGCGATGATCACAATGCGGATCGCACACCAGCACACGAGGAAAATCACCATCGGCACATTGGCATGTCCCGCGCCGCGCAGAATCGCCGCCATGATGTGTGTATAGGCACACAGGAAGAAGAAGGGCGTCACGACCCTGGCTCTTGCAACGCCGTAGGCAATGACCTCCGGCGTCCGGTCAAAGGCCGCAACCAGCTGCGGGGCAAAGAGGAACAGAACCGCACCGACGAGCTCCGCCAGAATCAGTCCGCACAGAACGCCGAAGTGCACGCCTTTTCCCACACGCTCCTTCTCATTGGCGCCAAGGTTCTGACTGACAAAGGTCGTCAGCGCCATTGCAAAGCTCGTCACCGGGAGGAAGGCAAAGCCCTCCACCTTGCAGTAGGCCCCGATTCCCGCCATTGCCATCTCTCCGTAGGAATTGATGTAGGACTGGATCACGACGTTGGAAAGGCCGATGATCGAATTCTGAAGTCCCGACGGAATGCCGATCTTCACGATTTTGGAAACCATGACACCGTTCAGGCAGATGCTCCCGAGGCGAAGGCGGTATACCTCCTTCGTCCGCATCAGACGTCCCATGGACAAAATCGCGGAGAGAACCTGCGAGATTACGGTTGCCAGCGCCGCGCCGGCAACTCCCATGTGCAGACCGGCGATCAGAACAAGGTCCAGCACAATGTTGATCCCCGAGGAGAAAATCAGGTAATAAAGGGGATGCCGGCTGTCACCCGCCGCCTGCAGAATGCCGACGAACGTGTTGTACATGATCAGTCCCACGACTCCCGCGAAGTAGATCCGAAGATAGCTCACCGCATCCGGCATCACGGAATCCGGCGTTCCCATCCACTGCAGAAATACCGGCGTCAGAAGAACCCCGACGACCGTCATCACAGCGCTACAGACCAGTCCGACCGCCACTGCCGTGTGCACCGCAAGCCCCGTCTCCTTTTCTTTCCTTGCACCGATATAATGTGCAATGACCACGCCCGCGCCAATGGCGATTCCATTGAAGAATCCGATCAGAAGGAAGACCAGATTTCCGACACTGCTGACCGCCGCCAGGGCCGTGCTCCCCTCGAAATTCCCGACGATCAGAGAATCCACCGTGTTGTACAGCTGCTGGAAGAGATTGCCGACAAACACCGGAACGGCAAACCGGATAATCCGCTGCTTCACGGGTCCGACCGTCATAAGATCGCCGTAGTCCGCCTCCTTGTTCTGAATCTGTTCCCTGCTCACTTTTCCTTCCTCGCCATCTGGAATTTCCGGATTCCCAGCCAGACAATCAAGGCGATTCCGCCGATCGTCAGAATCCATCCCCAGAGCGGCACCTGATGAATGTTATAGCAGCGGACATTGACCCACATCCGGTTCGCCGCCGCATTCTGCTCCGGTGTGAAATACCGCATGATGCTGGCACGCTGAATCGTCTCTGTGCTCGGATACTGCGCGCTGAGCTGCCGGTTCAGCTGGTCCGTCGGAACCGTCAGGATGTAATCCTGCGGCTCTCCGTCCTTTGCAAAGAAATAATTGACGTCATATTCCGCCGTGTCCGTCTCATCTTCATCCGCGCCGTAATTCCAGTCCAGGTACTCGAAAATTCTGGGATCATCTCCGCCCGAGATGAAGGACGTGTAGCCGATGTAGTACATATTCCGGATCGCATTGTCCGGACGGGAGACAAAGTTGATGAAGGCCTCCGCCGCTTTCTGCTTCTCCGTGTCATTCCCGATTCCACTCTTTAACATCACCCATCCGTCAAAATAGATGTTGGTGCTTTCCTCCGGAACCGCGAAATCCAGCTGGAAATCGTCCTCATCCGCCTGATCCATCGTATAGACCGCATCGCCGGACCACTGATAGTTGGCAAGGACCTTGCCGGTGATCATATCCGCCTTGCCGGAATCCGTCTCAAAGGAATACACATTGTCCTTCATCGACTGCAGCCAGTCCTGCACCCTCGCAATCATCTCCGGTGAGGTGTCATTCATCACCTCTTCGAGTTTCTCGCTGTAATCCGGATCATTCCGGAATTCCTCCGAGGTCAGCTTGTCGTGCTCCAGAGCGCCGACCGCTGCAAAATAGCAGTCGCGCACATTGTCCTTGATCGTGACGCGCCGCTTGTAGGCGGGATTGTCCAGAACGGTCCAGGTCGAAGCCGCTTCCCTTGTCACCTCTGCCGGGTTGTAGACGATGCCGGTGATGCCCCACATGTATCCCGCTGCATACTTTGCCCACGGTTCCCCGTTGATGTCCTTGGTCTCGAAAATGTTCTGCAGATACGGAGAGACGCCCTTGATGTAATAGTTGTTCGGATCCGAGGTGTCAAAGAAGTGATCCGAGAGCGGCACGAGCCGGTCCTCGCTGATCAGCTTCATGAACATGTACTCCGACGGGCAGACAAGGTCAAACGTATCTCCCAGCGTCAGCATGTTGTAGAGATCCTCATTGGTGCCGAACGTGGAATACTCCACATTGACCTTGACGCCGTAGGTCTCCTCGTACCAGTCCTCGAAGTCCTGTACCATGGAATTCCGTCCGATGATGTCGCCGCTCGGAAGATCAATCGTCTCCGATTCGTCCCAGTCTCCGGTGTCAATATACTCTTCCCAGCTGCAGATGCGAAGCGTCACGGTCTTCTCCGGCTTCGCACTCTCCGCCGCCCGGCTGTCCACCGCCGGTGCACCCGCCAGAGCAGCAAAAGATGCCGCAAGAAGCGCGGACAGAACTCCCGCGGAAATTCTCCCGCACAGACCGCCTCTTTTCCGTATTCCGGTCCGCAGGCCGTTTCGCCGTGTTTTTCCTCCGGAAAAAGGAATCGTTTTTTTCCTGCTCATTCCTTTTCTCCCTTCTCCTGTCCGGATCCCTTCCTGACTCCCTTTGCCTGGTACAGATTCATTCCCATCACGATGACAATCACCGCCAGGAAAATCACCGTGGAGAGCGCCCACAGCGCCGTCTTAATCGTCGTCTGCGAGCCCTTCGTCGCGTTGACGACATAGGTACTGATCGTATCAAAGGTCGCCGGTTTGGTGTAGGTTGCAATGAAGTAGTCATCCAGGGAAAGCGTGACCGCCAGTGCAAAACCGGACACAATGCCCGGCACAATCTGGGGAATCACCACCTGCGTCAGGGCCTTGAGCGGCGTCGCTCCCAGATCCAGTGCCGCCTCATACAGACTCGAATCCATCTGTCTGATCTTCGGCAGAACCGCAAGATAGACGAACGGAGCACACAGGGTGATGTGACCCACGATCAGCGGAATAAAGGTGTCCTTGCTGATCCGCATGACGACAACCAGGAGAATACACAGGGAGAAGCCGGTCACGACATCCGCATTGACAACCGGAACCTGATTCATCGTGGAGATCGCGCGGCTCACCCGCTCTCTGGAATAGAACGCGCCGATTGCGCCGAGGGTTCCCAGAACCGTTGCAATCGCCGCCGCACCGACCGCGAGGAGCAGGGTTCCGGCAATCATGTTGCGGAGCTCCTCCGTCGTAAAGAGCGTCACATAGTTATGAAGAGAGAATCCGCGGATTGCACCGATGTTCGTGGAATCCGTGAAGCTGTATACTGCCAGAACCAGAATCGGCAGATAGATGAACAGCAGCATCAGGCCCAGATATCCCCATTTCCATATCTTTTTCATCAGAGCAGTGCACCTCCCCGGCTCGTTTTCTCCTCACCGCCGTCCGTCAGCAGCGTGAACAGGCAGATGATTCCCAGCAGAATCAGCGCGATCATGGATCCGCCATTCCAGTTATATGCGGCGAAATAGCTGCCGATCAGGCTGCCCATGATGTACGTGCTGTTATAGAGCATATCCAGTACCACATAGTTGGTCATGGCCGGAAGAAATACCATGGAAATTCCGCTCATGATTCCCGGAACCGACAGCGGAAGCGTCACGCGCAGGAACGTCTGCACCTCATTCGCGCCCAGATCCATCGCCGCCTCGCGAAGAGCGCCGTCCAGCTTGGAAACCGTCGTGTAGATCGGCAGGATCATGAACGGCAGGAAGTCATACGTCATGCCGATCACCGCATTGAAAAACGGATACATCGCAAGATTTCCCTCCAGCACGTTCAGGATTTCCTTCAGTGCCGTGATGCGCAGAGAGAAGTTGATCCACATCGGCAGGACGAAAAGCATCACCACCGCCGACTTCGCCTTCATCCTGCTGAATGCCAGAATGCAGGCGATCGGATAGGCGAGCAGAAGGCACACCAGCGTTGTCACAACCGCTATGGCGAAGCTGTAGAACAGTGTCCCCAGCGCGTTGGGATCCGTGAAGAATCCGGTAAAATTCGCCAGCGTGAACTGCCCGGAGCCGTTGGTAAATGCGTAATAAAACAAAACCAGAAGCGGTGCCACCACGAACAGCACCAGATACACTGCATAGGGAATGCAGAGTGATTTTCTCGTAAATTTGAAATGCATCTCGCGGCTCCTTACTTCTTCAGGCTGAAGGTCATCTTCTCCACCGGCATAATCAGACCGACACGGTCCTCCATGTTCCAGAGATCTTCATCATACACAACAAAATCCTGTTCCAGCTCCGTATGAATGACATACAGATAGTGATCGCCCTGATAAATCAGGTTGCTGATGTTGCCCTGTACCAGGCCTTCGTCCTGGTTGTCGGTCATTTCGATATCGCCCGGCTGAATGGATGCCAGTACGCGGGTTCGGTTCAGATCGATGGCCTCTCCGTTTCCGTCCACCAGCGTTCCGTCCTCCAGACGTTTCCCGCCCTTGATGAGCTTCGTAAGGCTCGCGTGCAGCAGCTTTCCGTTGTATTCCAGCCGGTAGTCCCGGTTGATGTCCACTGGGAAGGTATTCGTATGATCCTCCGCAATCATGATGTGAATGTTCTCCGGATCCAGCCGCATTCCCACGCGCTCGCCCACCTTCGCCGCGTTCACCGACTGCACCATCATCTCGTTCCGACCGGACTGGACCGCGATTTCATAATGGATTCCCTTGAAAATCACAGAAGTCACAACACCCTGAATGATGCCGTTCTCCGGCTTCGTCAGCTCGACATCTTCGGGGCGGACCACTGCCGTGATGTGCGTTCCCTCCGCCACATCATCCACGCACGCAAACTCGCCGCCGCAGAAGCGCGCCTTCAGTTTTCCTGTCATAATGCCGCTGAAGATGTTGCTCTCTCCGATGAAGTCCGCAACGAACGCGTTCTTCGGCTCGTTGTAGATATCCTCCGGCGTTCCGATCTGCTGGATATGACCCTCGCTCATGACAACGATCTTGTCCGACATTGTCAGCGCCTCTTCCTGATCGTGCGTGACATAGATGAAGGTGATGCCCAGCTTGTCGTGCATGTCCTTCAGCTCGATCTGCATCTCCTTGCGCATCTTCAGATCCAGCGCTCCGAGCGGCTCGTCCAGAAGAAGAATCTCCGGCTCGTTGACCAGTGCCCTTGCGATGGCGATTCTCTGCTGCTGGCCGCCGGAAAGCGTCGCGACATTCCGTTCCTCGAAGCCCTCCAGATCCACTAGGGAGAGTACCTTCTTCACCTTGTGCTCGATGATGTCCTTCGGTGTTTTCTTCTGCTTCAGACCGAAGGCAATGTTCTCATAGATATTCATATGAGGGAACAGCGCATAGCGCTGGAACACCGTATTGATCGGCCGCTCATACGGCGGGAGGTTCGTGATGGATTTGCCGTTTAGCAGGATCTCCCCCGAGGTCGGCAGCTCAAAGCCCGCGATCATCCGCAGCGTCGTTGTCTTGCCACAGCCGGAAGGCCCGAGAAAAGTAACGAATTCTCCGCGGCGGACCTCCAGATTGAAGTCCTCCACGGCTGTGAATCCGTCACTGAACGATTTGGTAACATGCTTCAGTTCGATGATGTTGCTGTTCTCCATAATGATCCCCTCATAAACTGTATTTACGGGACATGCGTCCCATGTCCGTCGCTCTGTCCTCCCAATGAGGACAAAACTCGTCTTTGCAGCACTCGAAGATGCCCGTTGGCATCTTCTCCTGTTTTGAGCAGCAACAACAGGCTGTTGCTGCTCCGCATTTCGGAGAAACCGCCTCCGCGGATTTCTCCTCATGTCGCAAGACCTCGTTTGGGACATTCGTCCCATGTCCGTCGCACCAGTCCCTCACAGGTGAGCAAGCTCCCCGTGAGGGGCTGGTGCTCCGTCCATTGTCCTCATTGGGGTCAAAATTCCGGCGGTGTGCTGATCCAGAGAAATTTCACCGGCCGGCTCCCCGGATTCGAAATCCGGTGCCGCTTGGTGGTCCGGTAATAGAAGCTCTCGCCTGCCTTCACCCGGTACACCTTGTCGCCGAGATATACGTTCAGCCTTCCGCTCATGACATAGCCGAATTCCTCGCCGGAGTGCGGCTTGTCTTCATCCAGGCTCTGATGCGGCTGGATCTCCACGAGAAGCGGTTCCATCTGAAACTTCTGGGCGGAAGGAATCAGCCATGTCGTCCGGTTTCCCTGATCGTCCACCTTCCGGAAACAGTCCGCTTCGGTAAAGACGACCTGCTCCTCTGCGCCTTCCTTGAAGAATTCCGCCGGTGAAGAGCCCAGGCATTCGATCAGATCCAGAAGCGTCACCACAGAGGGAGAAACCTGTCCCCGCTCCAGCTGGGAGATAAATCCCTTCGTCAACTCCGTCCGGTCCGCCAGCTCCTGCTGCGTCAGTCCGTTTCGATTTCGCAGGTCCTTGATCT
>DAIMKA010000068.1:0-5457 GCA_036721955.1 Lachnospiraceae bacterium
GCCGGTCCGGACACGGCAGCAGAAAGAGGTCCGGATCCGGGCCGAAGAGGGATCCAAGTCGTCCGGAGAAGGACAAGAAGTCCGGAAGGAAAGAAAGAAACGTAAGAAAAGAAGAAAAGGAGCGTAAGACTACGGGAAAGCGCAGATACGAAGACGAATACGAGGATGGGTATGACCGCAGGGGCCGCCGCAGCCGGAGGAATGAGGACGTAGAGCTCTTCGATGAGGTGGACGGCGAAGAGGACGAGAGGCCGCGCCGGGGAGCCTGTGCAGAGGGCCGGAGAGACCCGGACGATTATGAAGACGAGCCGGATTTCCGCAGAAGCCGCAGGGAACGCGAGGCCGGAATGTCGCGGAAGGAACGCCGGGAATACGAAGAGTTTCTGGCCTATAAGGAGGAGCAGCGAAGCGGCCGCAGGAGAAAGAAGAAGCACCGTGTCCGGAATTTCATTATCGCGGTTCTCGTCCTTGTTCTCCTCGTGCTCCCGATGCTGGCGATTGCGGCGAGAATGATCGGAATCACACAGGGCGTCAGCACGCAGGACATCAAGCAGCTCCTCAGCGATGAGGTCAAAAAGAGCCAGGAGACCGGCGCCATGGCCGGATATACGAACATTGCGCTGTTCGGTCTGGATTCCACCCAGCAGAGCCTGGATGCGGGCAACAACCGGACGGATGTCATGATCATTGCGTCCATCAACAACAAGACCGGAGAGGTCAAGCTGGTTTCGCTGTACCGTGACACCTACCTGGATATCGGTGACGGCAATTATCAGAAGGCGAATGCGGCCTATGCATTCGGAGGTCCGGAGCAGGCCATCAAGATGATCAATACGAATCTGGACCTGAACATCACGGACTATGTGACGGTCGGCTTCGGCGGCGTGGCGGATCTCGTGGATGAGGTCGGCGGCGTGGAGATCGACGTGCAGAGCGATGAGATCGAGCACCTCAACAACTATCAGTCCACGATGGCCACGGAGATCGGCAAGGAATATGTTCCGGTGACGGCACCCGGCGTGCAGACGCTGAACGGTCTTCAGGCGACGGCGTACTGCCGGATCCGTTATACGGACGGCGGAGATTTCAAGCGGACCGAGCGGCAGAAGGAGGTCCTCTCCAAGGCGTTTGAAAAGCTCAAGAAGTCCGGGCCGATCACGATGATCAAGGCGGCGAACAGTCTCTCGAGCGAAATCCGCACGTCTCTCAATCCGGCGGAGATCGCGTCTCTTGCCCTGAAGGCGATGCGGTTCAACATTTCGGAGACGAACGGATTTCCGAACGATCAGTACCGCGCGGTCGGCTACATCGGAGATCAGTCCTGCGTCATTCCGGTACATCTGACGGACAACGTGGTGTGGCTGCATCAGTACCTGTTCGGCGACAGCTCATATCAGGTGTCGTCCACGGTGCAGGCGATCAGCGATCAGGTCAGCGCGAGGTCGGGATACTGATTGCAGGATCACTGCAGTGCATGGAAGAACAGTCAGGAACATTTCCGAAATGGATCCATGAAAATCCGCCCCGCCCTGAGCAGGAAGCGGCGGCAATGGAGAAGGAAAAAGAAAACCTGACAGGAATCGGGAGTTTCATCAGGAGAAAAGTGTGGCAGAACGGAAGAAAATACTGGTGATCGGTGCCGGGGCAGCCGGGCTGATGGCGGCCTGTGCCGCCAGTGACGGCGGCGCACAGGTGACAGTCCTGGAGCACAATGAGAAAGCGGGAAAGAAAATCTATATCACGGGAAAGGGAAGGTGCAACTACACGAACGACTGTGAGACGGATGATTTTTTCCGCAATGTTCTTCGGAATCCGAAGTTTCTCTACAGCGCCGTGTACGGCTTTGACAGCCGGGCGGTGACGGAATTTCTGGAGGAAAACGGGTGCGCGACGAAGGAAGAGCGGGGAAAGCGCTGTTTTCCGGCGTCCGATCATGCCTTCGACGTGACGGATGCGCTGGTGCGGCACCTGAACCGGAATCACGTGAAAATCCGGTATCGTGCGGATGTGACGAAGATTCTGACAAGGGAAAATCCGGGAGATGACAAGGCGCCCGCGGCGGCAGCCGGTGTCCGGCTTCGAAGCGGGGAGGAGATCACCGCGGATGCCGTGATCGTGGCGGCAGGCGGGATGTCCTATCCGTCCACCGGTTCTACGGGAGACGGGTATCTTATGGCGAAGGACCTGGGGCTTGAGGTAAAAGAGCCTGCGCCGTCTCTGGTGCCGTTTACCGTGGCGGAGAGCTGGCCTATGGAGCTGCAGGGGCTTTCGCTGAAGAATGTCGCGGTGCGTCTGGAGAACCTGGATAATCCGGAGAAAAGCGAAGAAGGGGAGAAGCCGGGCAGGAAGAGAAAAAGACGTCCCGTCTATGAGGGCTTCGGCGAGATGCTCTTTACGCATTTCGGCGTGAGCGGTCCCCTCATTCTCTCGGCTTCGTGCCATGCGGATTTTCAGGCGCATCCGGAAGGATATCTTCTGCACCTGGACTTAAAGCCGTCTCTTTCCGCGGAAGAGCTGATCCGCCGGCTGGAGCGGGAGTTCTCCCTCCAGCCGAGGCGCGAACTTCGCAACGCGCTGAAGGCGCTCCTCCCGGAACGGCTTGCGCAGATTGCGGCGCAGCTGTTTTCGGCAGGATTGGAGCATCCTTCGGCGGAAGGCGGAGCGGACCGCGCCGTGTATACGCTGAATGAGAAGGAGCTCCGGGAGCTTGCGCTTTTCCTGAAGGACCTGCCCATGACGGTGACGGGAACCCGCGGCTTTGCGGAGGCGATTGTGACAAAGGGCGGCGTCAGCGTCCGGGAAATCAATCCCTCCACGATGGAAACCAGAAGGGTAAAAGGGTTATACTGGGCAGGAGAGGTTCTGGACGTGGATGCCTATACCGGCGGCTTTAATCTGCAGATCGCCTGGTCGACAGGGCATCTTGCGGGAGCAAGCGCCGCGGAAGCGTAAGATAAAAATGCGGAAGGGGAGACAGTGAGTACGTTTAATATCGCAATTGACGGCCCTGCAGGGGCAGGGAAGAGCACCATTGCCAAAAAGGTGGCGAGACAGCTCGGATTCGTGTATGTGGACACGGGGGCAATGTACCGCGCGATGGCGCTGTATCTGACCAGGAAAGGACTGCGGCGCCCGGACGAAGCAAAGGCCGGGGAGAAGGAGGCCTTCGGGAAAAAGGCGGCAGAGCTCTGTAAGGACGCGGACATCACCATTGTTTACCGGGACGGGGAGCAGGTGGTGCTCCTTGGCGGGGAGAATGTGAATCCGTATCTTCGGACGGAAGAGGTGAGCTCCATGGCGAGCGTGTCCTCGGCGGTTCCGGAGGTCCGGGTGAAGCTGGTGGAGCTGCAGCAGAGGCTCGCTTCCGAGCAGAACGTTGTGATGGACGGAAGAGACATCGGCACGGTGGTTCTTCCGCACGCACAGGTGAAGGTCTACCTCACCGCGAGCGTGGAGGTACGGGCGAGGCGCCGCTATATCGAGAATATGCAGGCGGTCCAAAACGGCGCGGTGAAGTCGCCGGAGGATCTGGATCTCGAGAAGATCAAGGCGGACATCGCGGAGCGGGATCACCGGGACATGACCCGTGCGGTCTCTCCGCTGAAGCAGGCCGAGGATGCCGTTCTCGTCGATTCCTCCGACCTCGGCATTGACAAGGTCGCGGAGGAAATCCTGAATCTTGCGGCAGACCGGCTGGGAAGACCGCGCGTTATCACGGCGTCAACGGCAGGCTTCTGCTTCGGCGTGCAGAATGCGGTCGATACGGTCTATCGGGAGATCGAAAAGGGCGGGGACGGCCCGATCAATACCTTCGGTCCGATCATCCACAATGAAACCGTGGTGGAGGAGCTCCGCGAAAAGGGCGTCGGAATTCTGAATTCCGTGGAAGAAGCGAAGGCGCAGAAGGGCGGCACCATCATCATCCGTTCCCACGGAGTGACGAAGAAGACGTGGGAAGAATTGAACAGCGGCAGTGCGCATGTGGTGGATACGACCTGCACCTTTGTCAAGAAAATTCATGAAATTGTTCATAAGGCGAGCGAGGAAGGCAAGCAGATCGTCATCATCGGAAATCACGGGCATGCGGAAACGGAAGGAACCGTCGGCTGGAGCAGCACCCCGGTGACCGTGATTGAGACGGAGGAAGAGGCGAGGAGCTACCGCGCGGATCCGGAACGTATTGTCTGTATCGTTGCCCAAACTACATTCAACGCGGAAAAATTTGAGAAATTTGTTGATTTAATTGCGAAAAATGGATATAATATCGAAACGAATGAAACTATCTGCAACGCAACCAGTGAGCGGCAGGCAGAGGCCCGCCGGATCGCGAGGCAGGCAGATGTCATGATTGTGATTGGCGGAAGGGGTTCTTCCAACACCGCCAGACTGTATGAGATCTGCAGAGCCGAGTGCGCTGACACCTGTTTCATTCAGACGGTAGATGATCTCGATCTGAAGCTTTCAGGAGGCGAGAAGATCATCGGCATCACCGCCGGGGCTTCGACCCCGAAAAATATTATCGAGGAGGTTCAAAGTAATGTCAGAAGAACAGACTTTTGAACAGATGCTGGACGCATCATTTAAGACAATTCATAATGGAGAGGTGGTCGAAGGTTCCGTCATTGATGTAAAGCCGGAAGAAGCAGTCCTGAATATCGGCTATAAGAGTGACGGCATCCTGACCCGTCAGGAATATTCCAACGACAACTCTCTGGATCTGACCACCAAGCTTCACGTAGGTGACAAGCTTGATGTCAAGGTTCTGAAGGTGGATGACCGCGAGGGAACCGTGGCTCTTTCCTATAAGAGACTGGCTCTGGATCGCGGCAACAAGGTAATCGAGGAGGCATATGAGAACAAGACCGTCCTGAAGGCCGAGGTTTCTCAGGTACTCTCCGGCGGTATCTGCGTTGTGGTAGAAGGAATCCGCGTATTCATCCCGGCTTCCCTCGTCAGCGATACCTATGAGAAGGATCTGTCCAAGTATCTCGGACAGGAAATCGAGTTCGTCATCACGGAGTACAATCCGAGAAGACGCCGCTACATCGGCGACCGCAAGCAGCTTCTCACTGCAAAGAGAGAAGCGGCAGCTGCCAAGCTGTTCGAGAACCTCAAGGTTGGCGATGTTGTGGAAGGAACGGTCAAGAACATCACAGACTTCGGTGCATTCGTGGATCTGGGCGGCGCAGACGGCCTGCTTCACATCTCCGAGATGAGCTGGGGCCGTGTTGAGAGCCCGAAGAAGGTCTTCAAGGTTGGCCAGAAGCTTCGTGTTCTTGTCAAGGACATCAATGGTCACAAGATCGCTCTGTCCCTGAAGTTCCCCGATGAGAATCCGTGGATCGGCGCAGAAGAGAAGTATGCAGTCGGCAAGGTCGTAACCGGCCGTGTTGCACGTATGGCTGATTTCGGTGCCTTCGTTGAGCTGGAGTCCGGCATCGACGCTCTGCTTCATGT
>DAIMKA010000068.1:5467-8699 GCA_036721955.1 Lachnospiraceae bacterium
TATCGACCTCGGCGATGGTGTGACGGGTCTTCTTCATGTTTCTCAGATTTCGAAGGAGCACATCGAGAAGCCTTCGGATGTACTGAAGGTTGGCGATGAGGTTACGGCGAAGATCGTAGACTTCAATCCTGAGAACAATAAGATCTCCCTTTCCATCAAGGCCCTCAAGAACGATGAGGAGAAGGCGAAGAAGGAAGCCGAGAGAGAAGATGAGATCGTGGTTCCCTCCAGAGGAAACGATGACGACGAGGCTGTTACCGTTGACATCGACGCCATGATTGCAAAGCAGAAGGCTGAGGATTCCGAGAACTGATCGCAACATCATTTCGGAACGAATTATGAAAAGGAACTGCCGCATGGAGAAATCCATGCGGCAGTTTTTGTGTCAGTAGATTTTCACCTCATCCCAGGTGTCATCCGGAATAATGCCGATGTAGGTTTTACCGGGATTGATCTGAATTTCCTCGCCTTTCGCGTCGAAGAAGCGCGTGACGCCGTCCTCGCCCTCCTTGGTCCAGAGGATGGAGATATCCTTCCCTTCGGTGCAGTAGTAGGCGAAACGGAATTTATCAATGCAGTTGTAGATCAGATATCCGTTTTTGTCGTACTGATGGAAGGAGCAGTCCTGCAGCAGGACATTGGTAAAGGAAAGCGGCGCTTTGGTTTCCGCATCCAGGTGCTGTTTGCCGTATTCGTAGTAGTCGTAGGTCTTCGTCTCTTCGTTGTAGATCAGCTGCGACTTGTTATGGTAAAATGGCAGTTCAATGTGCGTTGCGGTGCGGATGCCGTCCGCGTCCCAGTCGTCCAGATTCGTCTTTGTTCCGTAGGGAGCGAACCGGAAATGAGAGGAAGGCTCTTCCTTGTATTCTTTGGAATAGCCGCTCCTGGAAAAATTCCGGTCCAGATCACCGGGCAGGATGTACTCCGTGAATTCTCTGGCCTTGCCGTTGTTAACGCGGGAGAAGGTGCCGGAGAAGTGATAGGGATAGCGTGAGAAGTAATCATTGATGTAAAACGGCCCGCCGTCGTGGCAGATTACGGCGTCATACTCCTGCGCCACCAGAATGTTGGTGGGTCGGACACTGCGGATGCTGCCGGTCTGCGGGAGATCCTCCCAGTCCTTGTAAAGGCACATCAGCCGGGTGATCCGGTCATTGGCGGTGCTGTTCATCATTTCATAGACGATATCGGCTCCGGCGGTGTTGTAGTGCGGAAGAGCCTTGCTCTCGTTGTCGATCATGACGGCAATGGGCCGCTGCATTTTCAGGCTCTCGTCAATGGGAAGTCCGGTGAGCTCGCTGAGATACTGGCCGTCCGGGACGGAAAGCGGCGTGCCGAAATCCTCAGAGTCACCATCTCTTGCAGCGGACTCCCCGGAGGAAGCGGCGTCATCTCCGGAAGCGGCATCGGCGTCGGAGGAATCCCCCTTGCCGGATTCCTCCCCGGCGGTCTGTCCGTCAGCGGAGGCTTCGGATGACTCGGAAGTGCTGTCGGAGGAAGCGGTTTCTGCAGAGGCCGGAGAAGTGCTCTCCGGGGAGGCGGATTCTGCGGCGGAGGCAGCAGAATCGTACCCGTCCTCTGCGGTGTTGGAGCAGGCGCCGAGGCAGGCGGCAAGCGTCCCTGTCAGCGCGAGCAGTGCGATTTTGTTCCGAAAGCGGAAATTGATCATAAAATCCTCCATTTTTAGCAGGTTTATAAATGAGTCAGCACATCGAAAATTTCCGCAGGGAAATTCTCAATGCTGCCGCCCAGAGCCCCTGACACTCGAAGATACCATCGGGGATCTTCTCCTGTTTGAAGTGAACTGCTTCGTGTTCATTCCATTATAACATTGAACGATTTAAGAAACTGTTTATGATTTCAACAAGAAAAACATACATTTATAGTGTATGATATCGAAAAATCGAAGAAATCAGGATCTCTCTTTCGTTATAGGTAGAAGATCATACCGGATACAAGAGAAGACCGTCTGTTTGGAATAGAAAAAGGAGAAGGATGATGAGACCTTCCTGGATCGTGCTGTTTTTCGTGCTGCTCTCGGAGATTGTGAATGTACCGAAGCTTCCGCTGCGGATGCAGGTCTGCGGAGCACTGCAGATTCTGCTGACCCTTCCGATGATCTGGCTCGGCGCGGTGGCCGTGCTCGGGCTGACGAGGAGAAGAGAGAACTTCCCGGTCGTGAGAAAAAAGAACCGTTTTGCGATCATTGTCTGCGCGCGCAATGAGGAAGAGGCGCTGCCGAGCCTTCTGGAGAGTATCCGGCGGGCGGACTATCCGCGCGAGGCGCTGCATGTCTTTCTGCTCGCGGATCACTGCACGGACCGCACCGCGGCAATTGGCCGCCGCTATCCGTTCGTGACGGTCTACGAGAGGCAGAGCGGCCCGACAACGGGAAAGGGAGCCGTACTGAACTGGGGCATTCCGAGAATTTACCGCGAGTACGGGGATACCTTCGATGCGGTCGCGGTCTTTGACGCGGACAATGTCGTGCGGCGGGATTTTTTCACTCAGATCAACACGCAGCTGAATGCCGGCGATGAAATCATTCAGGGAAACCGGCTGGGCGGGAAGCCGTACACATCCCTTATCACGCGCTGGTATACCCTGTACTGGTCCTGCTATTCGACCTTCTTCTCTTATGCAAGAGAGAAGCTCGGATTGTCTGCGTTCCTGACGGGAACGGGCTTTGTCGTGACGAAGCCTGTTCTGGAGCAGGGCTGGCACACGAAGAGCATCACGGAGGACGTGGAATTCACCATTCAGAACTGTCTGAAGGGGCGCAGAACCGCCTTCTGCGTGTCGGCGGTGTGCTACGATGAACAGCCGTGGCAGGTCAGCGTCATGTTCAACCAGCTCTCGCGCTGGTGCACGGGAAGCTACCAGATCCTGCGATGGTATCTGGCAGAGTTCTTCCGGAACAAAACAGGGAAAAGAAAGCTGACCGGGAGGGATATCCTGATGCGCGCCGATGTTCTGATGCTGCTGGTGATGGGACCGGTTTCCTGGATGGGATTTGTCCTGACGCTGGTGAACGGATTCTTCATGTGGCAGCACTGGCAGGTCATCTTCTGGCTGTCACTGATCATTTCCGGACTGGGGCTTCTGGCCGCGTTTGTCCCGATTGCGGGCGCGGCGAAATTCAACCGGATTGAAATCCGGACCATGCTGCCCGCGATCATTACATTTCCGGTCTTCATGTTCTTCTATATGATCTGCTCGATCCGGGCCTGCT
>DAIMKA010000069.1:0-6478 GCA_036721955.1 Lachnospiraceae bacterium
CGGCGCTTTTTCTCGCCGCAGCTCCCATGCCCGGCAGGGCTTCCCTGTCCGTCCGGGCTGCAGAGTCCGTTTATCCTTCCACGAGCGCAACGAAGCTGATCTCCGATCAGACGGCAGAGAGCACCTTCGCCATCCTGATCAATGCAAAGACCGGCAAGGTTGTCGCCCAGAAAAACGGTGATGCCTACATGTATCCCGCCTCCATGACCAAGGTCATGACGCTTCTCGTGGCTTCGGAACATGTGAAGAACCTGACGGACACCGTCACCATCACGCAGGACATTCTCGACTACTGTGCCGAACATGACTGCAGCACCGTCGGTTTTGCTGCCGGAGAGCGGGTGACAGTCATGGATCTTCTCTGGGGCACGATTCTTCCTTCCGGCGCCGATGCCGCCATGGCCCTCGGCCGCTATGTGGCAGGAACGGACGATGCCTTCGTGCAGCTCATGAACGCCAAGGCTGCGGAGCTCGGTCTCCAGAACACACATTTTACCAACTGCATCGGTCTCTTTGACATGGGCCACTATACGACCTGCAACGACATGGCCGTCATCATGAACGCCGCTGCCTCCAACCAGACCGCCATGACCGTTCTTGTCACACCGCAGTACACGACGGTGCCCACCTCGGTGCATCCTTCCGGAATCACGGTAAAAAACCTGTTCCTCTCCCGGATCGCCCCGCTGGATAAGCCCGGCATCGTCCTCGGCGCCAAGACCGGCTATGTCAATCAGTCCCGCTACTGTGCGGTCAGCTATTTTCTGTCCTCGCACGGCGTTCCCTACATCTGCGTCACCGGAATGGCTTCCTCTTCCATGAACGCGGTGCACGACCACCAGAGGATTTACTCCGCCTATGCCAAATAAATAACCGGTCCGGTTCCGGTACAGCTTCTGCGCCCCAGGTATCCTCCGGCTTTATATGTAAACACGACCTGCTGCCCGCGTCTTTTATCCTGTGGCTTCATCACATGCAAACACGGCCTGCTGCCCGCGTCTTACGCGGGAGCGGCCGTGCATGTTTTCGAAAATGCTTCAGGCGAGGCAGTCATTGACCGCCATTTCTTCATACTGCCTTGTATACAGCTCATGATAATAGCCACGCTGCTGCATCAGACTTGTGTGAGTCCCTCTCTCAATAATTTTTCCGTCCTTTACAACCAGAATCACATCGGCATCCACAATCGTAGACAGACGGTGTGCAATGACGAAGGAGGTTCTTCCACGTATCACCGTCCGGATGGCATCCTGGATCAGCTTCTCCGTCAGCGTATCGATCGAAGCGGTCGCTTCATCCAAAACCAGGATCTTCGGATCCGCCAGAATCGCCCTTGCAAAGGAGAGAAGCTGCTTCTCACCGGTGGACAGAAGGTCGCCTCCCTCTCCCACCTCGGAATCCAGGCCTTTGTCCATCTTCTCCACAACGAAATCCGCATGCACCAGTTCCAACGCCCGCATGATTTCCGCATCCGACGCGTCCGGCTTTCCGTAGCGCAGATTGTCCCGCACGGTCCCGGAGAACAGATGCGGCGTCTGCAGCACATAGCCGATATTGCTGTGAAGCCAGAGCTGGGAGCGGTCTCTTGCGTCTCTTCCGTCGATCAGGACCTCGCCCGTCGTCGGTTCGAAGAAGCGGCACACGAGATTCACGAGCGTTGATTTGCCCGCGCCGGTCTCACCCACGATCGCAACATTCGTGCCCCTCGGAACCTTCAGGTTGAAGTGTTCCAGAACGAATTCTTCCCCGTCCGGATACCGGAAGGACACATCGCGGAATTCGACATTCCCCTCCAGAGGCTCCCAGTTTTCTTTTTTCGGGTGAAAGGTGTCCCCGTACCGTTCCGTAACCTCAGGGCGGTCCGCCACATCCGACTCCGTGTGAAGGAGCCGTGTCAGACGCTCAATATTCACCTGAATGGCGATAAAGGCCGACAGCGTCTGCACAATGTTCTGGATCGGATCCATCATGTTCAGCGCATAGGAGAAAAACACCGACAGTGTTCCGATCTGAATCACTCCGTCCATCGTGATCCTTCCGCCCTTCCACAGAACCAGCGCGAGCGCGAGCGAACTCATGAAGGTGACAAGTGACATAAACAGCGCGGAATAGTGCGTTGCCTTCACCGACGTGGTCCGCATAGCCTCGGTATCCTTCTCGAAATCCTTCCGGATCTTTCTCTCGATCACCAGCGTCTTGATGGACCGCGCCCCGGTAATTCCTTCATTGAAATTGCCCGTGATCATGGAATTGATCTCGCGGATCCTCCGGTTGAGCTTCACCAGACGCTTCTGAAAAAAAGCAATGAGAAACACGGCCACCGGAACCAGCACAAGGACATACAGGGCAAGTCTTGCATTTACCGCGAGCATGACCGCGAACACGCACACGATATAGGAGCCGCTCCAGATCATATCCATCATTCTCCAGGCGACCAGTTCTCCGATTTTGCCGGTGTCACTCATGACCCGTGCGTGGATGTACCCGACATTGTTCTGGTTAAAATAGGAGAACGACAGCGTCTGCAGATGATTGAACGAGGCATTGCGCAGATCCCGGTCCACCGACATCTCCACCTTGCCGCACTGATAGGTGCTGATGAAGTTGTCCAGCACCTGCAGGATCAGGATGACGGCATACGCCGTCACGAACAAGGGAAGCCCCTCGAGGGTCTTTCCGGCCACAAAATGGTTCAGCGCGTAGCTGTTGAACAGCGGATAAACCGAATCCGCCAGCGAGCTCAGAATTCCCAGAATGATATTGAAAATCAGGATCCGGCGATACGGCCGGATAAAGGGCCACAGCCGCGGAATCCCGAAAAAAGGAAGCGAAATGTTCTTGTTGTTTTCTGTTTCCATACTTTTCTACCTTATCTGCAGATCATAAATCTGCCGGTAAATTCCGTCCTGCTGCAGGAGCTCCTCGTGCGTTCCCTTCTGCACGATCCGCCCCTTGTCCAGCACAATGATCTGATCCGCATGCATCAGGGTCGTAAGCCGGTGTGCGATCAGAATCACGGTGGAGGCTCCGATATTTTCCCTAAGGGCATGCCGGATCTGCGCATCTGTTTCCGCATCCACGGCGGAAAGGGAGTCGTCAAAAACCATGATCGGAGGCCTGCGGACCAGCATCTGCGCGATCGCCGTGCGCTGCTTCTGCCCTCCGGAGAGCGTAACTCCCCGCTCCCCCACAAACGTATCATATCCTTTGGCGAAGTGCTCCACGGTTTCGTCCAGACTCGCGATACCTGCCGCTCTTCTCACCTCCGCGAGGTGCGGATGCTCTCCGGAAACTTCTTCCTCCGTCTCATCCGGACTTGCAATCGCAATGTTCTCTTCCAGCGTTCTGGAGAACAGGAACGGCTCCTGAAGGACCATGCCGATGTTCCGGCGCAGCCAGTCCGAGGAGATGTCCGCGATGTTCACCCCGCCGATTTCAATGCGCCCGTTCTCCGGGGCAAGCGGATACAGGCGGTCGAGAAGGTACATGAGCGTTGATTTTCCGGAGCCGGTCCCGCCCAGAATTCCGACCGTGGTCCCCGCAGGGATCGTAAAGGAGACATCGTCCAGAACCTTCGAGCTCCCGTTGTCATACCGGTAGGAAACATGGCGGAAAGCGATGTTCCGGTCCATCGGCGGCCGCACGGCATCCGGTGCATCCTGCTCGGTTTCCGAATTCATGATGTAGCGCAGACGGTCAATGGAAATTCCCGCTTTGGACAAATCCGCAACCACGCGTCCCAGCGAGCGGACCGGCCAGGTCAGCATGGAATTGTAGTAGATAAACGCAATGTACTGGCCGGCTGAAATCCGATCCTGCACGCACAGTACCGCTCCGATGATGGTCACCAGCATCACCTGAAGCCCGGAAATCAGATCACTGGAGCACCAGAAGGCTGACAGAAGCTTCATCAGCCGGATCCACATCGAGGTGTAGCTGCGGTTCTGTTTCTCAAACCGCTCCCGCTCATAGATTTCCCGTCCGAAGGCACGAACCACCCGGACTCCGGTCAGGTTCTCCTGCGCAATGGCGGAAAGCTTCCCCTCTTCCTCATCCGCATGCTGAAACGCGTCTCCGATTCTCCTGTGGAAGAACAGCGAATACAGAACAATGACCGGAAAAAACGCGGCCGAAACCAGCGTCAGAGCCGGATGGATGCTGTACATGAAATACAGTGCAAGGGACATCAGGATGACAATCCGGAAAAGACTCGTGAGCTGCTCCGCCACAAAGCTTTTGATCGTCTCCACATCGGAGGTGCACCGCTGAATAATGTCTCCCGTATGATTCTCGCTGTGCCAGGCAAACGGCAGCTGCTCAATGTGCCCGAACAGCTGATCCCGCATTCTTTTGACGAGATGCTCCGCCCCGAGGGAGTTCGTCACCCGGTTGCCATAGCGGAATGCATTGGCAAGAAAGGCCACAGCGCCTACCGCCGCGGCAATCACCCACAGGTGCTCCCGAAGATACCCTGCGCCGCCCAGGAGCTCCGCGAGCGCGCGGACCGGCCCTGTCAGCGTCGACGGCTGGCCGTCAATCACCGAATCCACCGTGTAGCTGATGATTTTCGGATTGACGAGATCCAGAAGAGAGGTCACGCAGGCGCACACAATGCTGAGCGCAAACCACCGCTTGCTCCCCTGCAGAAAATACCAGATCATTCCGCTTCTCGTCGGAAAGTGCTCTTTACTCCTGTTCGTTTTCTGATTCATAGGCGGGATCCTCTTCATATTCCTTCTGGTGCTCACTGCAGTAATATCTCCTGCCGTCTGCATCGGAGAGGACGAATTCTCCTTTGTTCAGGCAGTTGCTGACGCTGCAGTAGTGCGGCAGCCGCTCATCATCCGTATCGTTGTAGAAGGCCATATTGCCCTTTTCCGCCAGCTGGACCCGAAGGCGCCTGCGAAATCCCTCCTTGATGACGTTCAGCTTCTCCTCGTCTCCGACGCCGGTCCACTTGCGCGTGCCGTCCAGCTCCGGCTCCGGAAGCGTGGTCTCCTCTCCGCTGCCGGAATCTTTCTTCTCTTCTGCCGCTTCGTTTTGCTGATCATCTTTGCTGCCGGATTCGTCTCCGGAGTCCGGACTCTTTCCGGCTTCGTCGCCCTCTTCTTCCTGACGGAGGGCCTCGTCCGATGCATCATCCTCCGACTCCGCAACCCTGGCAGCCTCTTCCGCCTTCCTGGCATCCCGCTCTTCTTCCTCGTCGCGGCTTGTCTGATAGACCTTTTTCGTCGTCAGCTCCTTATAATCGTCGGAAAACTGCGCTTCCAGAAGCACCGCTCCGTTTTCGTCCTCCGTCTCCGAGCCGTAGTAGGTAAAATACCAGGTATCCGCATCCCGCACCTGCTCCAGCGTATAGTCATAGGGAGCCGAACCGAACAGCGAGGAATCCAGATCTCCCACGGACAGATTCTCCTGCATTTTCACGGAGATTCCTTCATCCAGCCTGCCCGGGACAATCACCGAATGAATCCAAAGATAATCCACCACCGCGTTCGTTGTTTTCCCGGTGATGTCCGTATACGGAGAGCGGTACACGCGGTCCACAGCCGAATCCAGGATGGAGAGCAGGTCCTTCGCATCCTTGTAGTCACCCACCTTGGAAAAAAGCTCTTTTGCCGTACCGAAATCATAGACAAGAAGCGCATTTCTGGCCATGTTATAGCGGACCTCACGGAGCTTCTCATAGGAGTCCTGATAGTCCTCCGTTTTCTCAAAACCGGCCTCCGCATCCTCCAGCTTGCCGATGGCCTCCAGCTTCACGGCTCTTGTGTAATAAGCCTTATCCAAGAGCTCGCCGGCGCTGCCGAAATCGCCGCCGTCGTAATCGCCCAGCTCTTCCAGAAGCGTGATCGCCTGATCAAAGGAATTCTCCCCGATCCATGCATCCGCCTCAAGGAGCCTTGTATTCTTCACCTGGTCTTCGCTGTCCCGATAATTCCCAAGATCTTCAAAAACCGTAACGGCATCCTCGTAGGAGCCCTGCTCTCTTAAGTACTCCGCCTTTGCGTACTGCGTCTGCGGAACCCGCTCCGCCGCATCCGAAAAACCGCCCAGCTTCGCGAGACGGGTGCCGAGATCGTATTGCCTCGAAAGAGCTGCAAAATCCGAAGCCGCCTCGTCATACCGATTCTCCTGAATCAGCTCTTCCGCTTTCCGGTAATCCCGCATCGGCAGGAAAAGGAACATGACAAGATATAAAAAAGCTGCCGCTGCAAGCGCCAGGCAGGCTGCCAGTATCATTCGTTTTGCCTTTTTCTTCATTCCCGTCTCTCCTTATCCTCGCGGTTCTTCGTCCGGTTCCATGCAGATTCTCCGCGTTCGGCTGCGTATCTTTTGTCCGCGGCTTTCCCGGCATCTTCTGATGCTGCAATCCGGTCGCACGGCGTTTTCTCCGCAACCGCCTCAGAGGTGATCCATTCGTCGGGAACCCGGCCGCGTTCCACACGCAGGCGCCTTCATCCGCAGCCGGCACTCT
>DAIMKA010000069.1:6488-8691 GCA_036721955.1 Lachnospiraceae bacterium
CTGACAGCTTTCTGTTTCCTACTGTCAGGGACACATTCGTAACCGTTTCCTCTCGACACCTTTGCGTTTTTCCGCCTCACACTCAGTTCAGCGTCACGGACTCCCAGGTGTCGCTCGGAATCAGCGTAATGTAGGTCTTGCCGGGATTCAGCGTAATCTCATTGCCGCTCTTGTCATAATACTTCGTGATTCCGCCCTCGCTGGTCTTCGACCAGGTGATCGGGATGGCCTTTCCGTTCGTGCAGTAATAGCCGGGCTGCTGTTCCGCAATGCAGTTGTAGATCAGATACCCGTGCTCGTCATACTGCGTGAAGGTGCAGTCCTGAATCAGAACGTTCTTGAAGGTCACCGTCTGATTGTTCCCGCCATCCTGGCACACGGAGCCGAACTCGTAATAGTCATATGTCTTCGTGTCCGGGTTGTACTTCAGCTGGGAGCTGGTGTTGTAGAACGGGAAGCTGAGGTTCGTCGCGTCCCTGACATCCTGCGAATCCTCCAGCGTTACCTCGTCTCCCTGATACGGTGCGAACTGGAAGTGATCCCCGCTCTGTTTTCTGTCATCATAGCTTCTGGAGAAGCCGGAGCTGGAGAAATTCTTGTCCAGATCTCCGGACAGGCAGAACTCCGTGAACTCCGTTGCCTTCCCGTTGTTGACCCGTGAGAAGGTTCCGGAGAAATGATACGGATATCTTCCCAGATAGTCATTGATGTAGAACGGCCCGCCGTCGTGGCACAGAACGGCATCCCACTCCTGTCCCAGAAGGATATTGGTCGGACGGATGGATCGGATGCTCCCTGCCTTCTCGATGGAGCCCCAATCCTTGAACAGGCACATCAGACGTGTGATGCGGTTGTTCGCGGTGGAATTCATCAGCTCATACATCACGTCGCAGTCCGAAATTCCGAAATGCGGCAGTGCACGCGCGTCGTTGTCGATCATGATCGCAACCGGTCTCTGATCCTGAATCTCCTTGCTGATCGGCTCTCCGGTCAGTTCACTGTAATACATATCATCGGGAAGAACATACGCCTCCTCGGTCTCCTCCTCGGCGGGCTGTTCCTCCTGCTGCCCCTGACCCAGATCCTCCGGATGCGCACCGTCCGGGATGGTCTCAAATCCATGCGCCGAAACACCCTCCGAGGCGCTGTCTCCGCAGGCAGCCAATGTCCCTGCGGTCATTACTGCCAATATTACTGCAAGTATTCTCTTCTTCATGCTGTTCGCAGTCCCTCATAAGACCGGCTGCTCCGCGGCGGCCCGCAGAACATGACCGATACATTCTGACCTCTTTTTACTATACTTTCTGCTGTCAAATTTCTGCCCGCCGCACTCCCGGCCGACATTTCACCGGTCCGCTCTGTGCCGACTGCATATTTTCCTTCATTTCATTCATCCTCTGATGGCGAAACTATGTTCTATTTTACCATACTCTTCCTGCGTCTATGGAAGATTTTCAGCGGCTCATGCAGGTATTTTGCCGACAGCAATCTACTCTTCTATATTTATGGAAGATTTTCCGTGCAGATTCTTCCTTTCTGCAGAATGCTCCAGAAAGCAGCCATCCTCATGGGAATAAACCACTCCCACCGCCTGCAGATAAGCATAAACGACCGTAGTTCCCACGAACTTCATGCCCCGTTTCTTCAAATCCGAGGATACCGCATCGGACAGCTCTGAGCTGGTCCGGCCCTTTTCATAAATCACGCGGCCGCCTGTCCAGTGCCAGAGATAGTCCGAAAAACAGCCCCACTCCTCCTGAATCTTCCGGAATACCCGCGCATTGGTGACGGCAGCCTGTATTTTCAGGCGGTTCCGGATAATCCCCGGATTGTTCCTCAGTTCCTCCATTTTACCCGCATCATATGCACAGACCTTCTCCGGATCAAAGCTGTCGAAGACTTTCCGGAATGCTTCCCGCTTATTCAGCACGCACTCCCAGGACAGTCCCGCCTGAAAACACTCCAGAATCAGCATTTCAAAAAGCTTCCGGTCATCGTGAACCGGAACGCCCCATTCCTCATCGTGATAGCGAAGATACCGCTCATTTTTCGGGTTCGCCCAGCGGCAGCGTATTTTCCCATCTGACCATTCCATCTATGTTCTTCTCCGCTTTCTTCTCTCACCGGCCGGTTTCGTTTTTGCAAATCAAAACATTTGAGACCGTATCATCTTTCAAATGAAGGCCACGTATGTCTCATATGT
>DAIMKA010000070.1:0-8658 GCA_036721955.1 Lachnospiraceae bacterium
AGCCCCGCAAGGAGCAGATACAGAAGCGTATAGAGCAAAATCCGGCGGCCCGTCAATCTCCCCGCTTTGTTTTCCTTCCGCATCTCTTCCGCCCTTTTGTTCTCCATCTTCTTCACCTGTCCGCACCTCCGAAAAGACACTTCGATTTTAGCATGCGCGCCCCCGGAAAAACAGAAACAAAAACGGCCTCCCGCGGATGCCTCATACACCCGCAGAAGACCGCAAAAATCAATATGTCAATGTGACCAGCGCCAGCGCCTTGCCAAAGCAAATCAGTCCGCGAACTTCACGGCGGTGTTCAGGGCGATCTCCATCATATCCGTGAAGCTGTCCTGTCTCTCCTTCGCGGAAAGCGCCACCGGCTTGAAGAGGTGATCGGAAATGGACAGAATGGACAGGGCCTTCTTGTGATTGGCGCAGGCCGTCCAGTACAGTCCCGCCGTCTCCATCTCTACGCAGAGGTGGCCGAAGTCGCGAAGCTTCTCATTGATGCCGGACTGCGGATAATAGAAGAAATCCGAGGTATAGACCTTGCCAACCTTGTAGTTGCAGCCCTGCGCCTTCGCATTCTCCACGGCTTCTGCCAGCATGTCATAATCGGCGCAGGCAGCCAGCTGTCCCGGGATTCCGTAGGCGTTGCCGTAGTTGGAATTGGAGGATGCTGCCTCCGCGATGACGACGTCCTTGGCATCGACATCCATATCCAGGCCGCCCGCAGAGCCGATGCGGATGATTGCCTCCACGCCGAACTGGCTGTACAGCTCCTGCGTATACAGTCCGATGGACGGAACGCCCATGCCGTGTCCCATGACAGAAATTCTCTTTCCCTTATAGGTGCCGGTGAAGCCCAGCATATTGCGGGTGTCATTGAAGCAGACAACATCCGTCATATATTTCTCCGCGACCGTCTTGGCGCGAAGCGGATCGCCCGGCATCAGAACAACCTTTGCGAGCTCATCCTTGACAACAATGCTTGCAGAAATACTTTCCTTCGGTTCCATAAACTTTCTTCCTCCTGTGCTGCAGCTTTCCGCCGGCCCTTTTCCCGATCTGCAGAAACGGACGTTTCGAATCACCGGATTCCCTGTTTCCATCCGTTTCCGGTTTTCCGGCATGCGAAGGCCGGGGCGGTCAGACTGCGTTTTTACCGGTTAAACAGTTTCTTCAGGTTCTCCCCAAACGGCGGATAAACAATGCCGCGCTCCGTCACGATGCCGGTCAGAAGCTCATGATCCGTCACATCGAAGGACGGATTGTAGCTCTTTACTTCCTTCAGGGCCATCGGCTCCGCGTACCACATTTCCTTGACCTCCGCCGGATCGCGCTGCTCGATGTGAATGTCATCGCCGGTCGGCGTGTCGAAGTCAATCGTGGAGGAAGGTCCGAGCGTATAGAACGGAATGCCGTAGTGCTTTGCCAGAATGGCGACGCCCGAGGTTCCGATCTTGTTGGCAAAATCGCCGTTTGCGGCAATGCGGTCGCAGCCGACGAAAACAGCGTTCACCCAGCCCTGCTTCATGACGATTGAGGCCATGTCGTCGCAGATCAGGGTGACATCGATTCCGGCCTTCTGCAGCTCATAGGAGGTCAGCCGCGCGCCCTGCAGGAGCGGTCTTGTCTCATCCGAGAAAACATGCAGCTTCATGCCCTTCTCCGCCGCGTAATAAATCGGAGCGGTTGCCGTGCCGTATCCGAGGCAGGCAAGATACCCTGCGTTGCAGTGAGTCAGAATTCCATCGCCGTCCTTAATGAGCGTCACGCCGTATTCCGCGATTTTCCGCGTCATTTCGGTGTTCTCTTCCTCGATCTTCTTCGCCTCCCTGCCAAGAAGCTTTACGATCTCCGGAACCGGCTTGTCACGGTTGTCCTCCACAAGCTTCACCTGGCGCTTTAAGGCCCAGGACAGATTCACTGCCGTGGGACGGGAGCTGTTGAGGTAATCCGCCTGTTTGCGGAACTTCTCCAGGAACTCCGGATAAGGAAGCTCTTCATAGCGCTGCGCCAGCACATACATCGCATATCCGGCAAAAATGCCGATGGCCGGTGCCCCTCTGACCTGCAGAAGCTTGATGGCCTTCCATGCCACCTCTTCCTCATGAATCCGCAGATACTCCTCATGGTTGGGAAGCTTCGTCTGATCCAGAATGATGACGTCCTTCTCATCGTCCGACAGTTTGATCACGTCGAGACGCTTTTCGTTCTCACTGCTCATTTCCGTACAATCCTTTCCTTTTCTTATGTTTCAGCACCATCCGGAATTCCGAAAAAAATACGCGGCTGCAGGCAGCCGGTTCACGGCCGGAAGCTGCATGTGCTGAATTTATATACACATTGTACGGCTCAGCCGAGTACAGCGTCAATGATCTCCTTCGGCCCCATTTTCGCGAATCCGTCCGGATCCGTGAGCACGCCGTGCTCCAGATCCCAGTGCATCAGGTTTCCGGTGCGGTAGTCCGTCGCACACTCTCTTGTCGCGTAGATGCTGTGACATTTCGGGAAATACTTCGCCATCGCGTACTCCGCAACTTCGTAGGACTGTGTCGTCTTCTCCTCTTTTCCGGGAAGCATGCTGCCGGAAATCTGCACGCCGGTGTTCGGGCTGCTGTGTGTGAGCACAACGCTTCCGTCACCGCACTGGCCGATGGCGATCCACACGTGTCCGTTCATGCTGACGATGTCGCCGGGCCGGTATTCCGTGATCTTTTCATTCGGCACATAGGTCCCGAACCCGCGCTCCGCAAACGTTTTCGCCATCGAGGTGGAGCTCATGACATAGCCCGGAATCCCGGGCTTCGTCTCCAGCGTGTTGTACAGCGTCCAGCCGACGAAGCCGGAGCAGTCCAGCCCGTGCCCGAACTCGTAGCGGTGCTTGTCGTAGTCGTACGTTCCCGCATTTTCATCGAAGAACTTCTTCCACTCCGGGTTCAGTCCGATTCTCATGCCGTCTTCCCCGGCACCCGTATCCTCCTGGTTCCAGCCGCCGCCCCAGACATACAGGGTCTGCCCGCAGGGGCGGAACGCGTTTTCGAATAAATTTCTTAATGTCGGCATCTCATTTTCCTCTTTTCTCTGTCTGTCCCAGCGGCATTGCCGCACTCTTCCGGATCTGTTCCGCAAAATAGGCAAACAGCGGCGCGCCGTCCGCGACACCCTCTTTCGCCGTCTCCCAGCAGTTCTTCTCCGGATGCCACTGCGAGGCATAAATCGGAAGCGTCTTATGCGCGAGGAACTCGATTACTCCGTCGTCGCTTCTCTGCAGGACCTGAAGGCCCTCGCCCACCTTTCCGACTGCCTGGTGATGATAGCTGTTCGTCACCACATGCTCTCCGTAGAGATCCGCCAGAAAGGTTCCCGGCACAATCTCTGTCTCGTGATACTCCCCGGTCCCGAGTCCGGAGTGGTAGGTGTGGTGCTCTCTTTTCCCGTCCGGAAGGTCCTGGATCAGATCACCGCCGAAGCAGACATTGATGATCTGGGCTCCCTTGCAGATGCCGAGAATCGGTTTTCCGGCCTCTGCGAATTCGCGGCACAGGGTCAGCTGCGTCACATCCAGGTCATGATCCACGTCCCTCGTTCCGTTCATCTCCTGATGGAAAAACACCGGATCGATGTCGTCCCCGCCCGGAAGGATCAGCGCATCGTATCCGCTGATGTCCTCCGGAATTTCGCGGGTATTGACGCATTCCGCATCGAAATGAGACATTGCCTTCACGTAGTTGGGGGTATCCAGATTGGCGATCAGAATTTTCATCGTCCTCTCCTTTCTTCCTGTAAAATCAGCGCTGCAGGCAGAATCCCTGAAAAGATCCCGCCTGCAGCTCTTCCTTGGGCCAACGGCCAAACTGATGATTCCGATTTACTTTTCCTGTTCCAGCTCTTTCCGGTAGCCCTCCAGCTCCTTCCGGTTGCCCAGAATGAAGTGGCCCGGCAGGATCTCGGTCCAGACCGGCTTGTCCACCGAATAATCGTGCATGGACGCATCGTACACGAGCAGCTTCTTGTGCTTCTCCAGCTCCGGATCCGGCTGCGGAATTGCAGACAGAAGTGCCTTGGTGTACGGATGCAGCGGATGGCGGAACAGCTCCTCCGACTCCGACAGCTCCACGATTTTGCCCTTGTGAATGACGGCAATGCGGTCACAGATGAACCGCACAACCGACAGATCGTGCGCGATGAAAAGATAGGTCAGCCCTCTTTCCTTCTGCAGTCTTGACATCAGGTTCAGGACCTGTGCGCGGATGGAAACATCCAGCGCCGAGATCGGCTCATCCGCCACGATAAACTTCGGATCCATGACGAGGGCCCTGGCGATTCCGATTCGCTGTCTCTGGCCGCCCGAGAACTCGTGCGGGAAACGGCTTGCAAACTCAGGAAGCAGACCGACGTCGCGAAGCGCCTGATCCACCTTCGCCTGCCTCTCCTCCTCGCTCAGATGATGGCCGGGGGAATACAGTCCCTCTGCTACAATGTATCCGACCTTCGCGCGCTCGTTCAGCGAGCTCATCGGATCCTGGAAAATCATCTGAATGTCCCTGGTGACCTGATGATCCTCTTCCTTCGAGAGCTTTCCGGAAATCCGTTTTCCGTCAAAACGGATCTCGCCCTCCGCCACCGGATTGATGCGGATGATGGAGCGGCCGATGGTTGTCTTGCCGGATCCTGACTCACCGACCAGTCCGAAGGTCTCTCCCTCATAAATATCAAAGCTGACATCGTCCACCGCGGTAAAGGGGTGGCGTCTGGACCCGAACTGGACCTTGATATGATCCACTTCTACCAGCTTCTTCCTCTCACTGCTCATCTGCGGACGCTCCTTTCTGATCCGAAGCGGAGGACTCTCCCTCCGGATTCTCCTTTTCTTCCGTGCCCGCCACCGGGATTCCCTTTGCCGGTGCCTCAATTCCAAGAGCCTTTCCCTTCTCCTGCAGAACACGGATATGTTCCGGAGGATCAATCTGCGGAGCTCTCGGATCCAGAAGCCAGGTTCTCGCCATGTGGGTCGGCGTCACCCGGAACATCGGAGGACGCTTGACGAAATCAATCTTCAGCGGGTGCGGGTTGCGCGCCGCAAAAGCATCTCCGTGCACCTCCTTGAACAGGTTCGGAGGCGTTCCCACGATGGTGTACAGATCCTGTCCCTTCACGCCCAGCTGCGGGAGGCTCGACAGAAGCGCCCAGGTATACGGGTGTCTCGGGTCATAGAAAACCTCGTTGCAGTTTCCGATCTCAACAAAGTCGCCGGCATACATCACCGCGATGCGGTCCGCCACATTCGCCACCACGCCGAGGTCATGGGTGATGTAAATGGTGGTCAGATGGTATTTTGCCTTCATTTCCTTCAGAATACCGAGAATCTGCGCCTGAATCGTCACATCCAGTGCCGTCGTCGGCTCATCGCAGATCAGAATTTCCGGCTTGCAGGCAACGGCAATGGCGATAACCACTCTCTGACGCATGCCGCCCGAGAATTCATGCGGATACTGCTTGTAGCGGCGCTCCGGCTCACTGATTCCGACATCCGTCAGAAGCTCGTAAACGGCCTTCTTCGCCTCTTCTCCGTGCAGATTCTGATGAAGCTCCACGGCCTCCTGAATCTGATAGCCGATGGTCTTCAGGGGATTCAGCGACGTCATCGGATCCTGCATGACCATGGCAATCTTCTTGCCGCGGATCTGCCGCCAGTCCTCATTCGTATGGAGTCTTGTCAGGTCCCAGCCGTCGTATTTGATGCTGCCTCCGGTGATCCTTCCGTTGGCGGCATTCAGGCCCATCAGGGTGGACACGAACACCGATTTTCCGGAGCCGGACTCTCCGACGATTGCGAGGCTCTCTCCCTTATAGACATCCAGAGAAATTCCGCGCAGGGCATGCAGCACCTGACCGCGGAGGGTGAATTTGAAATCGAGATTCCTGACCGAGAGGAGGACTTCTCTGTTCTGCGAAACGCTTGCTTCACTCATTTTCGTCCCTCCCTCCTCAGTTCATGTGATTCTTCGGATCCGCCGCATCGGCAAATGCGTTTCCGACGATGTACAGTGAAATCGTGATCACTGCCAGAATGGCGGTCGGGAACAGCAGCTGATAGCGGAGCTCCGGCTGGCTCATCAGAAGACGTCCTGCCTGCACCAGATTTCCCAGAGACGGGATATCCGTCGGAAGGCCGATGCCGATGTAGGTGACGAAGACTTCGTTTCCGATCGCGGCAGGAATGGCCAGCGAAATGCGCAGCGCAATGACCGATACCAGATACGGGAGAAGGTTTCTCGTGACGATTCTCCCCGTTGTGGTGCCGAGGCAGCGCGATGCCAGGTTGTAGTCCCGGTCACGGATGATGACGACCATGTTCCGGATGAAGCGGGCCATGGAGAGCCACCCCGTCAGACACAGGGCGAAAATAATCGTTCCCACGCCCGGGTTCATGATGTAGGAAATCAGAATCAGCACCAGCGTCTGCGGGACGTTGTCGAAGATGTTGTAGAGCTCCGTAAAGAACGTATCGAGCTTGCGGACATACCCCCACAGAAGACCGATCAGCGTGCCGAAGCAGGCCTCGAAGGCCGCGACGGCGAAGCCGATGCCGAGAGAGGTTCTGGTTCCCGCCCAGGTTCTCGCCCAGAGATCCTGGCAGATGGAGTTGGTGCCGAACCTGAATGCCGGTTTCCGGATCGTTGTAGATGGTCTTCGCACTCTTCTGATTCGGCAGAAGAGGCTGAATAAACGTAAAGGCCAGAACCGAAATGATGACAATCAGGAAGAAAACGGCCACCTTGTTCTTGAAGAACGCGCGCAGCGTTGCCTTCCAATAGGAATAATTGGAGTATCCGCCCCGTTCTGCGTCAATGGCATCGGTCTGTGCCTCCTCGAACAGTTCCTCCTCCGGAAGGTTCTTAAAGGCTTCATACGGACTGAGCCGTGTGCTCAGATCGCTGGTAATGGCATTCTCCAGCTGTTTTTCTTTCTCACCGCGAAAGGTCATGCTCTTGATCCCTCCTTCTTTGTAAAGCTGATTCTGGGATCCACCAGTGCCATCAGCACATCACCCAGAAGAAGTCCGACAACCGAGATGGCCGCGTAGATGACAACCAGAGCCTGCACCATGGTATTGTCCTGAATCTTGATGACCTGGACCAGAAGTCCTCCCATTCCCGGAATGGAATACAGGGACTCGACATACAAAGAGCCCATGAGCGTGAACAGAATGGAGTTCGGGATATACTGCACCAGCGGTACAAACGCGTTGCGGAAAATGTGAACCCGGCTGATCTTGCCCTCCGGAACGCCCTTGGCTCTTGCCAGGCGGATGTAGTCCTTGTTGGCCTCATCGACCATGTAGCGGCGGAGCCACATCGCGTAGTACACGATATTGCCGATGGAAAGGGAGAATACAGGAAGAATCCAGGTCACCCAGTTGTTCTCGTCGAACAGCATGGAAATCCCGAGAAGCTCACTGCCGTAGAGCTGGATCAGAAGATGGTAGACCGCGGACGGCACCGCTTCGACAATGACGATCAGGACAGTTCCGAATTTATCCCACAGCTTCCATCTGCTCCGCGTGGATTTCGCCATCGCGATGCCCAGCGGCAGTCCCAGTGCAAGAGAGATGATCTCCGCGATCAGTCCCATCTCAATGGAAATCGGGGCCTTCTTCGCGATGATCTTCGCAATCGGATAACCGTTGCGGTATTTGTTGGAAGTACCCAGGTCTCCCTTCAGGATCTGTCCGAAATACTTCACGACCTGAACGGGCGCGGGATCCTTGAGTCCGAGCTTCTGCAGCGTGACGTTGATCTGGGTCTGGGACATCTTCTCATAGTTGTTGAAGTATCCCTCGATCGGCATTTTGCGCAGCAGCAGCAGCACAATGGTGATGACGATGCACAGCGTGATCAGCGAATGCACCAGCCGTTTGAGAATGTATTTGCTCAAAAGTACCTCCACTTCCGTGCCTTTGGATTTCTGCCGTGCTCATCCGGATTGCCCGGATGTCCGCGCCGCACGGCAGTATGCACGTAAACCGGCAGGTGCACCAGGCGCCTGCCGGAAAGATTTGACGCATTAAACTAATAATGCCCTTATTGGAACACGATTGCAATCTTTTTTATTATTCCGCAGCTTTTTCCAGAGCCTCGGTTCTTGCCGTCTGCCACTTCTCCAGCTCGGTATTGAACTCATCCATGCTCATGGACTTCTCTCCGAGATGCTGGAACTTGTATCTCTGAAGAGCTACGCCGTAAGGAGCATACTCGCCTTCCATCGGGTTCAGCTTGGAAGCGACATATCCGCCGTTGTCGATCTTGAACGGAATGATGATGGCGTGATCGATCAGAATCTTCTCGGCCTCTGCAAATGCCGTGTAGCGGGCCTCGTCATCATCGCAGATTGCCTCAGCCTCTTCGACCTTGGCCGACCACTCGTCGTAGATCTTCTGCGTATCGTCGTTTCCGGACTTATCCCAGAAGTTGTAGTTGTTGTCCTCCGTGAAGGGCTCCGTCCAGGTCTGAGGATCCGCATAGTCCGCGCCCCAGTTGCACTTTAAGAATGCGTAGTCGCCGCTTCTTCTGACGGAAGAAAGGAATCCGGTCTCCGGTCCTGCCTGCACGATGATATCGATGAAATCCGATCCGAGAACGCCTTCCATCTGCTGCTCGATAACCTGGC
>DAIMKA010000071.1:0-7089 GCA_036721955.1 Lachnospiraceae bacterium
ATCCAGGAGAATGATGTTGCTGTGTTTTCCCATCAGCTCGATGACGAGAACGTGGCGGCACAGATCCCCCATTTCATTCAGGTGCTCGACCTCGAAGCGCAGAATCCGTTCCAGACCGGGCTGGGTGACGGAGACGATCTTGCCGTTCTGCAGGTATTTGCGCAGCAGCATGCAGAAGGTCGGCGCGGTGTTCGGGGCGGGCTTGTTCTGCTCCGTCAGGTAGACGAGAGGGAGCGTTGCGTCCGCGCACAAAAGAAGCCGCACCTGCCCGCCGCCCCGGGAAGCCTCGGGGCGGAGCGTGAGGAGAAGTTCATCGGACTCCGGCTGCACGATGCGGTAGATGCGTGCGCCGGTCAGTTTGTCGGAGAGCTCCTTCTGAAGAGCCCTTGTCGTAAAGCCATCAAATGCCATGGAGAAAACCTGTCTTTCCGGCAGCTGCCCCTGTCTCCTGCGGATTTCATGTCCTGAAAGGTCAGGCTCCGGAAGCTCCATGGGGGAATGCCTGATTCCATCGGGAATCCCGGATGAGAGGAGCAGCTGCTTCTATATTCAATGTGTGTTGTCAAATGTATGCGGATCTGCGGTGCAGCCGTGTGATGCCATGGCGGCAGCAGGCTGCAGGGGATATTATACCATACCGGGATCTTGCCCTTGCCTGGATCATGGGCGGTGAATATAATTTATTGTAACTGTTCGGCACCTGCTGTTTTACGATTGGAATCGTCCGTCTGCAGACGGATTCGCATCGGAACCGGCAGGAAGCCAGGGCGATGAGGAGAAGATACCGGCTGGTATTTTCGGGTGTCAGTGACTGGGGCTGACACGACCTCGGATTTTTGCAGGAAAATCAGAGATATTCTGAGTTTGAAAAACTCCAGTGTTGAAAACAGGGGGCGGACATGGCAACCAGCATGACAGGGTACGGGCGCGCAGAGGTGTCCGACGGGGGAAGAAAATTTACAGCGGAGATCAAATCCGTCAATAACCGGTATCTGGATCTGAACATCCGGCTGCCGAAGCAGCTGAATCCTTTCGAGGCGAAGATCCGCGAGGAGCTGAAGAAGCGGATTCTCCGCGGCAAGGTGGATGTCTACATCGGTTATGAGAATCTGGACGAATCCGCGTCCAGGGTGCATTACAACCGTGCACTCGCCGGGGAATATCTGGAGAGCATCCGGGCAATTTCGGAGGACTACGGCCTGCCGGTGAATCTGTCGGCGCAGCAGCTGTCCCAGTATCCGGAGGTCCTCACTCTGGAAGAGGAGGACGAAGAGAACACAGAGCTTCTGGAGCCGCTCCTTGTGTGTGTGCAGAAGGCCGCGGAGCAGTTCGTGGAGGCAAGAAAGCGGGAGGGGGCCTTTATTACGGAAGACCTTCTGCACAAGCTGGACGGCCTTCAGGAGGGCGTGGAGAAGATCCGGGCAAACGCGCCGGTGATTCTGGAGAAATACCGGACCGGTCTGTATACGAGAATGCAGGAGATTCTGCAGGACACACAGATCGATGAGACACGGATTCTGCAGGAGGCGGCTCTCTACGCGGACAAGGTCTGCGTGGACGAAGAGATGGTACGGCTGGAGAGCCATATCCGGGCAGTGCGCGCAGAGCTCTTGAAAACCAATGAAAGCGTCGGGCGCAAGCTCGACTTCCTTGCGCAGGAGCTGAACCGGGAGGCGAACACCATCCTCTCCAAGACGGATGATGCGCAGTCGGCGGATCTGGCCATCGGATTAAAGACGGAAATCGAGAAAATCCGCGAGCAGATACAAAATCTTGAATAAGTCAGCACATGTGAAGCGCAAAGCCAGTGGACTGCCTGCAGGCCATCTGGCGGTTGTGCTTCACATGCGGCCAAGGCTTGTGAGGAGAAATCCGCATAGGCGGTTTCTCCGATACATGTAGCGAATCTTATGATTCGCTACAAACAGGAGAATGTGGCATCAGACACATTCGAGTGTCAGGGCCTCTGGCCGACCCATCGACAAGAGCGAAGCGAATTGGAGATGGAGCTGACTCTTGAATACGGATAAAAGTGCCCGGGCGGCACAGGAGGAGCAGCGATGACGAAGAAGGGAAGTCTGACCGTAATTTCCGGTTTTTCCGGAGCGGGCAAGGGAACTATCATGAAAGAGCTTTTGAAGAAGCATCCGGAGTATGCGCTCTCGGTGTCGGTGACAACGCGCAGTCCCCGTCCGGGAGAAAAGGACGGCGTGGATTACCATTTTCTCACGCAGCAGGAGTTTGACCGGATGGTGGCAGAGGACGGACTCCTCGAGCACGCGGGATACGTGGACCACTGCTACGGCACGCCGAGGCGCTACGTGGAGGATTCCATCGCGGCGGGAAAGGACGTCATTCTGGAGATTGAGGTGCAGGGAGCGCGGCAGATCAAGGAGAAATGTCCGGACGCGATTTTCCTGTTCGTGACGCCGCCGTCCGCCAGGGAGCTTCATCACCGTCTGACGTTCCGCGGGACGGAGAGCGAGGAGGTCATCCGCGAGAGAATGCAGCGGGCGGCCGAGGAGGCGGGCGAGATGGCCTGGTACGACTATCTGATCGTCAATGATGATCTGGAGGAAGCCGTGGAGCTCGTGCACCGGACCATTCAGGAAGCCAAGAATGCCCCCCGGCGCCAGACCGAGATGATCGCCGAGATTTCGGAAGAACTGAAAAAACTGGCGGCAGGCGCCGAGTAATGGTATACTGATGTGTCGGCGTATGCCGAAATGACTGTTTTTTGCGAAAGAAAGCAGGAAAACGAAGAACTGGAATGTGATTGTGGCTGCAGGGGCAGCCTGGAAAGGAACACAGCAATATGATTCATCCTTCTTATGTAGACCTTATGAACGTGGTAAACAAGGGCGTGGAAGAGGGCGAGACGCCGGTCATCAACAGCCGCTATTCCATCGTGATGGCAACCGCCAAGAGAGCCAGACAGATCGTAGACGGCGATGCGCCCATGGTTGACAACGTAGAGGGCAAGAAGCCCCTGTCGATTGCGGTCGAGGAGCTGGAGCAGGAGAAGCTGAAGATTCTTCCGCAGGATGAGGAAGAGGTCCTTGGCTACGAGGAGGCCGATCTTGCAGCGGCAAGAGCCCTGGAGAACAGCCTGACGGAAGAGGCCCTCCGGGAGAGCGAGGAGGCTTCGGAGGAGGCGCCTGCGCAGGACTCTTCGGAAGAGTCCGAAAGCGAAGAGAACTGATCCGTGAAGACGCTTTTTGTATCGCTTGGCTGCGACAAGAATACAGTAGATACGCGGAAAATGGCCGGCATTCTCGAGGATGGCGGCATTTGTTCGTTTACCGAAGAGGAAGAACAGGCCGAGGCGGCCGTGGTGAATACCTGCGCGTTCATTGACTCGGCAAAGCAGGAGAGCATCGACGAGATCCTGGAAATCGCCCGGCTCAAGAAGACAGGAAACCTGAAGTACCTCATCGTCACGGGATGCCTTGCGCAGCGCTATCAGGATGAAATTCTGAAGCTGATCCCCGAGGTGGACGCGGTGATCGGAACGACGGCGGATTCCGTCGGGGAGGTCCTTCGAAAGCTCTCCGGAGGAGAGAAGCCGGAGAAGGCGGTTGTCGCGAATCCGGATCTGGTTCCTTCCGCGGCGAGGCAGGTTCTGACCTTCGGAAGCTTCGTCGGATATCTGAAGATCGCGGAGGGCTGCAACAAGTGCTGCACCTACTGCGCGATTCCCGCAATCCGCGGACATTACCGGAGCGTCCCGATGGAGCAGATTCTGGAGGACGCGCGAGGTCTTGCGGCGCAGGGAGCGAAGGAGCTGATTCTGGTCGCACAGGAGACGACGCTCTACGGCGTGGACCTGTACGGGAAGAAGATGCTGCCGGAGCTCCTGCGGAGGCTCTGTCTGGTAAACGGCATCCGCTGGATCCGTGTGCTGTACTGCTATCCGGAGGAGATCACCGACGAGCTGATTGATGTGCTGGCGGCAGGCGGCAAGGTCGTGCCGTATCTGGACATGCCGATTCAGCACGCTTCGGACCGGATCCTGAAGAAAATGGGGCGCCGGACGAACCGGAGGGAGCTGGAGGAAATGGTGGAGAAGCTCCGCAGGCGCGTTCCGGGCATCTGTCTTCGGACCACGCTGATCACGGGCTTCCCCGGAGAGACGGAGGACGACCACAGAGAGCTCCTTGATTTCGTGAGGAAAATGCAGTTCGACCGTCTGGGCGTCTATACGTATTCCAGGGAAGAGGGAACTCCGGCTGCGAAATTCACGGATCAGGTTCACCCTTCCACGAAGAAGAGACGGCAGAAGGAGCTCATGCTCGCGCAGCAGGAGATTGCGTTCCGTCATGAGAAAGAGCAGGAAGGAAGGGAGCTGGACGTTCTGATCGAGGGCCGTCTTGCGGACGATCTTTCGGAGAACGGCTACGTCTATGTCGGGCGGACGTACATGGATGCCCCGGATGTGGACAGCAATATTTTCGTGGAGACAACGCGGGACCTGATGAGCGGCACGTTCGTGCGCGCAAGGGTCACAGGCTCGCAGGATTATGACTTGATGGGAGAGATCATTGATGAATCTGCCGAATAAACTGACAATGATGCGAATGATTCTGGTGCCGTTCTTCGTGGCGGTCCTGCTGGCACAGCCCTTCGGCGCGGCAAGCGACTGGGTTGCACTGGTGATTTTCGCCGTCGCGAGTCTCACGGACCTTGCGGACGGCAAGATTGCGCGCAAGTACAATCTGGTCACCAATTTCGGCAAGTTCATGGATCCTCTGGCAGACAAGCTTCTCGTCTGCTCCGGCATGATCTGCCTGATTGCGCTGGGCAGAATCCCGGCATGGGTGGTCTGCATCATCGTGGCAAGGGAGTTCGCCATTTCGGGCTTCCGCCTGATCGCGGCGGAGAAGGGAACGGTCATTGCGGCCAGCTACTGGGGCAAGTTCAAGACCACGTTCCAGATGATCATGGTCATCCTGATGATCGCGAACATTCCGGCGCTGCAGCTTCTCACCGATGTGATTATGTGGATCGCAACGATTCTGACGATCGTTTCTCTGATTGATTACGTGAACAAGAACAAGGATGTTCTGAAAGATGCAGACTGAAGAGAAGAACCTCATTCCGGAGACGGCGGAACCCCTGGAGGTGTCGCTCGTTCGTCTCCTGATGCAGAAAAATATGACGCTCTCCACAGCGGAATCCTGTACCGGCGGAATGCTGGCACAGAAGATTACGTCTGTGCCGGGCGTCTCTTCCGTCTATGCGGGCGGTTTTGTCACCTACGCGACGGAGGAGAAGCACAAGATGCTGGGCGTTCCGCGCAAGGTCCTCAGGGAGAACGGAGCCATCGCCAAGAAGACGGCGAAGCAGATGGCACTCGGTGCGGCCAGGCAGACGGGAACGGACGTCGCGGTTTCGGTGACGGGGAATGCCGGTCCCGATGCGGCGGAAGGAAAGCCGGTTGGGCTGGTTTACATCGGCGTGTGCATTGACGGGAAGGCCGTGGGACGCAAGTTCCTGTTTGCGGGAAACCGGAAGGAAATCCGCGAGCAGGCGTGCGCGGAGGCCATGAAGCTTCTTCTGGAGAAGCTCGGCGGGACGCCGTCTGACAAGGATTGAGATTTCCGGGAATTTCGAGACGTGTTTTCCATATGTACAGGGAAAATACCAATGATGGTCAAACGGACAGCGTTTTGATTAAGTGTTTTCCATACGCGCAGGGAAAATACGAAGCGGCAGAGAAGCGGAAGGAAAGGGACAGAGATATGAAGAAACTAATGGCGCAGATCGCGAAGTTCGGTGTTGTGGGAGTGATCTGCTTTTTTATCGATTTTGGCGTGTACACCGTTCTCAACATCGTGTTCCGCGCGGTCTCTTTTGACCAGCACTGCTCCTGGTACTACCTGATCTCACAGTTTTTCAGCTTCATCATCTCGATGGTGGTGAATTATATTCTGAGCTTCAAGTACGTGTTCAAGCGCCGCGATGACATGTCGAAGAGGCGGGAATTCATGATTTTCTTCATCCTCAGCGTCATCGGCCTGATCATCAACGAGATTGTGCTGTACATCGGCATGGACTTCGTGTACGAGAAGTGGATCTGGCTTCACAACGCGATGGGAACGGGACTGGCGGAGACGCTGTTCAAGTGCTTCGCAACCGGTGTCGTGATGGTGTACAACTTCATCAGCAGAAAGATCTGCCTGGAGGATCATTCGGAAAATGGCTGACATCCTGTACTATGTAATTCCCTGCTACAACGAGGAAGAGGTGCTGCCGGAGACGTCGAAGCGCCTGAAGGTGAAGATGACGAAGCTGATCGCACAGGGAAAGATCAGTGAGAAAAGCCGTGTCTGCTTCGTCAATGACGGATCGAAGGACCGGACCTGGTCCATCATCACGAAGCTCCACGAAGAGGATCCCCTGTTTTCCGGGATCAACCTCTCCCGGAACCGCGGCCATCAGAATGCGCTTCTTGCGGGACTGATGACGGTGCGGCAGTATGCGGACATGGTGATCTCCATGGATGCGGATCTTCAGGACGACATTGAAGCCTGCGACGCCATGATCGACAAGTATTACGAGGGATGCGACGTCGTGTACGGAGTCCGAAGCGCACGTAAGACCGACACGTGGTTCAAGCGGACAACGGCGGAGGGCTTTTACAAGGTCATGGACAAATTCGGCGCGAAGGTGGTCTATAATCACGCGGACTACCGGCTGATGAGCAGGCGGGCACTGGACGGACTGGCTCAGTTCGGCGAGGTCAATCTGTTCCTGCGCGGGATGGTGCCGCTCGTCGGATACCCCAGCGACGTGGTCTACTATGAGCGCGCGGAGCGGTTCGCCGGTGAGAGCAAGTACCCGCTGAAGAAGATGATCTCTTTTGCCATGGACGGCATTACATCGCTCTCGATTGAGCCGATCCGGATGATCACGACGCTCGGCGTTGTCATCTTCCTGTTCAGCCTGGCGATTCTGGTGTATTCGCTGGTGCGGCACGCCATGGGCGCCACGGTGGCGGGATGGACGTTCCTCAATGTCTCTGTCTGGGCCATCGGGGGTCTGATCCTGCTGTCCCTCGGCGTCATCGGCGAGTATATCGGGAAGATC
>DAIMKA010000071.1:7099-8628 GCA_036721955.1 Lachnospiraceae bacterium
ACGACGAAGCCGGAGAAAAAGGCCAGAACCCCGCGGGAAGAAGAGAAAGGCTGTGATCTGTAACGACGTGCCCGGCAATGAAATGATGTGATCGACAATTATGTGCCGAGGGTATTGCCGTTATCCCGAAGCCACTTCTTCCAGACGCGGTAATCCGGCATGATCCGTTCCACCTCCGCCCAGAAGGCGGGGCTGTGGTCCATGTGAACCAGGTGGCAGAGTTCATGCACCACCACGTAGTCAAGGCACGACACGGGAGCCAGGTACAGCTTCCAGTTGAAGGAGAGTGTGCCGCGGGAAGAGCAGCTCCCCCAGCGCGTCTTCTGCGCGCGGATGGAAACGCGGGTGATGGGGCGGTGCGAAGAAGGGAGCATCGGTTCGTAATAATGAATGCGGTCCAGAAGAAGAGGCCGCATTTTTTTTATGGAATTTTTCCGGAGCTGAAGCTGCTCCTCTTCGGAGAAATGGTGCGACTGCGCCTCCCTCCGGTCACGGCGCTCCCTCTGGGAGGCCATGTGGGAGAGAATCCAGGCCGTGTGCGTCCGCAGGAACCGCTGCAGGTCTTCTTCATGGAAGCGGAGCGGTACGCGGACCTCGAGAGAGGCGTCCTCGCGGACGATCAGCGCGCAGGATCTGCGGCGGCTGCTCCGGAACAGTGTATAATAAATGGATGTATGCGAGCCGTCCGGAAGAGTCAGAGGAAAGACTCTGCGTTCTTCCATCCGGATGGAATGTCTGGCGGGCAAAATAGTTCCCTCCCGGTATTTCGGTACAGAAAACAGATTAGGAAGTTACAGCAACGAGGAGATTATAACACGATGAAGAAATGCATTCTGGTCTGTGCGGGCGATTTTACGCCCATGGATCTTCGAAAAGAGGAAGGCGACTGCATCATCGCCGTGGACAACGGACTGACCTATCTGACGCAGATGGGGGTTCTCCCGGATTACTGTCTGGGAGATTATGACTCGCTTCTTCCGGAAGGAAGACGGGTGCTGGAGGAGATCCGGGAGGAGGATCCGTCGCGGATTGTGGTTCTCCCGGTGGCAAAGGACGACACGGATACCATGGCGGCTGTCCGCTTCGGACTGGAGCTCGGGTACCTTCGCTTTGATCTGTACGGTGCCCTCGGCGGTGCGAGAATTGCACACACCATCGCGAATCTGCAGGTCCTGAATTTCATAAAAAAACATGGCGGGCAGGGGTATCTTATGGATACGAATCAGATGCTGTTCCTCATCCGGAATGAGACAAAGGAGTTTCATGAAGGCTTTGCCGGAAGATTTTCCCTTTTTGCCGTGGATCCCGTGGTGAAGGGCGTCACGGAGCGTGGAATGAAGTATGAGATTGAGGATGCCACGCTGACCAACGATTTCCCGATCGGGTGTTCCAATGAAATCGAGGAGGGAAGGAAAGCCAGCGTGACGGTCCGGGAAGGGACCGCCCTCGCAGTCGTCGGATGGGATTGATAATTGACATCGGTTAACGGAGAGTGCGCGAGGAGAATTTCGCGAAGGCGAATTCTCCGA
>DAIMKA010000072.1:0-8581 GCA_036721955.1 Lachnospiraceae bacterium
GCATCGGAGAATTCGCCTTCGCGAAATTCTCCTTGCGTGCACTCGGGATGCACGGTTGTGTGATGGTAACAGAATAAGAGGAGTGGATAGCAGACAATGCGTATTATCGTGGTTGGATGCGGAAAAGTCGGAGAGACGATTGTCAAATGTCTCTCCAATGAAGCACATGACATCGCCGTCATTGATGTGGATCCGGGCGTCGTTGAGGACATGTCGGATCAGTTCGATGTACTCGGCGTAGTCGGAAACGGAGCGAGCTACTCGGTTCTCCGCGAGGCCGGCGTGGAAGATGCGGATCTTCTGATTGCGGTCACGGATTCGGATGAACAGAATCTCCTGTGCTGCCTGTTCGCCAAAAAGGTGGGCAACTGCAGCACGATTGCGCGTGTGCGGAATCCGGTGTACAGCGAGGAGATCGGCTACATCAAGGAAGAGCTGGGCCTGTCCATGACGGTAAACCCGGAATACGCAGCCGCGGAGGAAGTGGCACGTCTCTTACGTTTTCCTTCTGCCATTAAGATCGAAACCTTCGCGGGAGGCCGGGCAGAGCTTCTGCAGTTCGTGATTCCTTCCGGCTCCATCCTGAACAATACGCCGCTCAAAGACCTGCCGGAGAAGCTGGAGGCCAAGATCCTTGTCGGAGCCGTGGAGCGCGGGGAGGATGCCATCATTCCGGACGGCTCCTTCGTGCTGAAGGCAGGAGATACCATCAGCCTGGTGTCGGCTCCGCGTGATGCCAAGAAGTTTTTCCTGAAGCTCGGGGTAGACATACACCGGGTCAGCAATGCCATGATCGTCGGCGGAGGCAAAATCGCATTTTATCTTGCGAAAATGCTGCTCAGCTCCGGAATTCACGTCAAGATCGTGGACAACGACAAAAAGCGCTGCCAGGAGCTCTCGGACGCACTGCCGGCGGCCTTGATCATCCACGGCGACGGTTCGGATCAGGATGTTCTCCGGGAAGAGGGAATCGAAACCTGTGAGTCTTTTGTTTCCCTGACCGGAATTGATGAGCAGAATATTTTCATGTCGCTGTTTGCCAAGCAGGTAAATCCGCGGGCGAAGATTGTCACGAAGACAAACCGTCTCAATATGAACTACATCCTGGACAAGCTGGAACTGGACAGCCAGATTCACCCGAAGGACATTACCTCGGAGACCATCGTCAGCTATGTGCGGGCGATGCAGAACTCCATCGGCAGCAATGTCGAGACGATGTACAACGTCATTGAGGACAAGGTCGAGGCACTGGAGTTCGTGATCCGGGAGAAATCGCCGGTAGTCGGAATTCCCCTTGCCGAATTGAAGACGAAGAAAAATGTGCTGGTGGCGAGCATTATCCGCCACGGGAGCATCATCATGCCGAACGGAACCTCGACGATTGAGGTCGGGGACAGCGTGGTTATTTTCACAACGGCGAGAGGCTTCGGAGATATCACGGACATCCTGGAGGAGAACTGAACCGATGCATTATTCGATTGTTCGTTACATTCAGGGACAGATTCTGAAAATCGAGGGCGCCCTGCTTCTGGTGCCGGCGCTGACCGGTGTTCTGTACCGGGAATGGGAGGCCTCTTCGTATTTTCTGGTTGCACTGATCTGTGAGGCTATCGGTATTCTTCTGGCCCACCGGAAACCTGTGAAGTTCGTCCTCTACGCGCGGGAAGGCATGGTCAGCGTGGCACTGGCGTGGATTGTAATGTCACTGTTCGGAGCACTCCCGTTCGTCCTGTGCGGCGATATTCCGTCGTTTTCCAACGCACTTTTTGAGATCATTTCCGGATTTACGACGACGGGAGCCAGCATTCTGGAGAATGTGGAGGCGCTCTCTCACGCGAGCCTGATGTGGCGGAGCTTCTCGCACTGGGTCGGCGGCATGGGCGTCATCGTATTCATGCTTGCTATCATTCCCATGGCGAGCGGCTACAACATGCAGCTGATGAAGGCGGAGAGCCCGGGACCGTCTGTCGGCAAGCTGGTGCCGCATGTCAGGGAGAGTGCGAAAATTCTGTATCTGATCTATATCAGCCTGACGGGAATTCAGCTGGTGCTGCTCCTTCTGACCGGAATGGCCGGGTTCGATGCGGTGTGCATTACCTTCGGCACGGCGGGAACGGGCGGCTTTGGCATATTGAACAGCAGCTGCGGCGCTTACACCAGCCTGCAGCAGAACATCATCACAATCTTCATGCTGGCCTTCGGTGTGAATTTCAATGCCTATTATTTTCTGCTCGGCAAGGACCGGAAGCAGATTCTCCGGATGGAGGAGGTGCGCTGGTATCTGATCATTGTTGCGGTGTCGATTCTGCTGATCTGCTTCAACGTAAGAGGGATGTTCCACACCTGGCAGGAGGCCTTCCATCATTCGGCCTTCCAGGTTGCCTCTGTGATTACGACAACGGGCTACAGCACCGTGGATTTCGATCTGTGGCCAATGTTCAGCAAGATGATTCTGGTGGCGTTGATGTTCTGCGGGGCCTGCGCGGGTTCTACCGGCGGCGGCATCAAGGTTTCCCGCATCCTGATCCTGTTCAAGGCGGTGCGGGTGGAGATCCGGCACTACATGCATCCGCGTGCCGTGACGACCATGAAAATGGATGGAAAGGCGGTGGACAAGTCGATTTTCCGCGGGGTTCTGGTCTACCTTGCGGCGTACACGTTCGTCTTTGCAGCATCCCTGCTGATCCTGGCGATTGATCCCAGCCAGAATTTCACGACGGATTTTACCGCGGTGGCGGCGACCTTCAACAACATCGGTCCCGGCCTGGACGCTGTGGGCCCTGCCATGAACTTCAACGGCCTCTCGATCCTGTCCAAGTATGTCCTCATGTTCGATATGCTGGCGGGACGCCTTGAGCTGTTCCCGATGCTGGTTTTCTTCCTGCCCTCTACATGGAAGAGGAATGTGTAGAAAATACTGCAGATACCAAGAAAGCATCCGATCCGGTGAATGCCGTTTCGGATGCTTTTTGCTCATTCTTTTGGGAGTTCTACAGGAAAAGGAATCCCTCTGTGAAAAATAATCTGCCGAAGATACATATCAATGGCGACTTCCATTGGAATTCCTAACTGATTCAGGACGGCCCCTGCCTTTTCTGCGACTTCAGAGTCAGTATTTACTGTGATCGCGACTTTTTCCATGTTTTCCTCCCGTTTCTATGGCGGCACTTACGATGAGATCGTTCTATGTTATACACCAATTACTACACCATTTTGTACCCCAATTCGCCCCGTTTATCGGTGCTTTTGGGTGGTTTTCCATGAACCGTGATAACACCTATCAATGTTCGGAAAACGTTGAAAATACAACGAAAAACGGCTCTCACTGAACCTCAGTGAAAGCCGATAAAATATAGCTGGGCTAGTTGGATTCGAACCAACGAAATGACGGAGTCAGAGTCCGTTGCCTTACCGCTTGGCTATAGCCCAATATCCTGCAATCACCAGATTGACATATCTTTCTGCTGATCGCTACGAGTAGTTATCCTACCAGATGCGCCGGATGATTGCAAGATCTTTTTTCAGATTTTCGAAAATTATGCTAGGATAAAATGGTGCTGCAAGGCACAGTCTGTCTGAAATAAAAGCACGCAGTAAAATCTGCTGATAAAAGTCAGGCACTTATTCCGGATCACGAATGAGCAGTAAGGAGAGAACGTAATATCAATGGAAAACGAAATTTTTGAGCGGATGCCGATTCCGAAGGCGTATTTCAAGATTGCGCTGCCGGTCGTCATCGGCATGGTGGTGAGCCTGATTTATAATCTGGCAGATACCTGGTTTATCGCAAGGACGGGGAATACCGCGCTGGTGGCGGGCGTCTCGCTGTGTGCGCCGATTTTTACTCTGATGGTTGCGTTCAGCGATATTTTCGGACTCGGCGGGAGCAATCTGATTTCCAGATTGCTCGGACGGGGCAGAAGAGAAGAGGTATCCCATGTCAGTGCATTCAGCCTGTTCGGAGCACTGGGATTTGGAGTGGTGACTGCTGCAGTAATGCTTCTCTTCCGGACTCCGATTCTAAGCCTTTTGGGAGCATCCCGGGAAACCATGCCATATGCCTCGTCGTATTATTTCTGGCTGGCGCTGGGAGCACCGGCAATCATTCTGAATGTCGTTCCCGGAAATCTTCTGAGAACGGAGGGATTGTCTGAGCTGGCGATGGTATGCACGGTGGCAGGGGCGGTGCTCAATATTGTACTGGATCCGATCTTTATTTTTTCTCTGGGGATGGGAGCAGCGGGAGCAGCACTGGCAACGGTGCTCAGCAACGTGATGTCGGATCTTTTCTTTCTGGCTGTCATGCGTAGAAAATCAGAAGTACTTTCCACTCGGATCCGGGACAGCAAAATCAGTGCCGCGATGCTCGGCAGCATTCTGTCGATCGGAATACCGGCATCTGTGACCAATCTGATGCAGTCATTGGCGGTGCTGCTCACCAATCGGTGCCTTGTCAGCTATGGAACGGACAAGGTTGCGGCTCTCGGAATTGCCATGAAGGTGAATATGGTCTGTATGCTGATTCTGGTAGGATTTGCGTTCGGTGCGCAGCCGGCACTGGGATACTGCTTTGGAGCCGGGAATCAGAAAAGGCTTCGGGGATTCCTTCGTTTTGATGTTCAGGTACAGCTGGTGCTGTCGATTGCCTTTATTGGAATCGTATTCCTGTTCACGGAGCCGATTCTGCAGATCTTTATGAGAAATCCGCAGGTTGTGGGAGCAGGAATTGCCATGCTCCGCTGCCTGACGATTTCTGCACCGGCGGTGGGTCTGATTCTGGTCATGACAACATTATTTCAGGCAGAAGGCAAGGCCCTCCCGGCGCTGATTCTGGCGATCAGCAGGCAGGGAGTGGTACTGGTCCTGTGCCTGTTCATTCTTCAGACGGTGCTCGGATACACGGGAATTCTGATCGCGCAGCCGGTTGCGGACGTGGTTACATTGGGAATTGCAGGAATCCTGCTGAAGAAGTACTCTTTTACAGAAAAAAACGGAATGCAGCTCCCCTAGGAATCAGCAGGACGGAGAAAGGCATGGAACTGTAAATTTCCTGCCGGCTGCAGGGAGGATCCTGTCATACCGGCATGCAGAAGGAACGGAAGCCGGTGTATCGGGGAATTTTCAATCAAAGGTTAACAACGAAAGGGACATAACATGTCAGCAGAAAAGGTAAGAGAATATCTGAAAGAGCGCGGTTTGGAAGACCGGATCACGACACATCAGGAAACCATTGACACGGTGGAGCATGCGGCGCAGCAGATTGGCTGCAGCGAGGGCGAGATTGCGAAGACACTTTCGTTTCTGGTCGATGAAAAGCCGGTAATTGTCGTGATGGCCGGGGATACCAGGGTGAACAGCTCCAAATTCAAGGCGCAGTTCCACCAGAAGCCCCATATGATTCCGAGGGACGATGTAGAGAGAATTACAGGCGATCTTCCGGGCGGTGTCTGCCCGTTTGCGATTCCGAAAGGAATCCCCATCTGGCTCGATGTTTCTCTGAAACGGTTTGAATCGGTGCATCCCGCCGGAGGAGATGCCTTTACTTCTGTGAAGATCACTCCTGCAGAGCTGGAGAAGGCCTCCGGAGCGGTCGGCTGGTGCGATGTGTGCAAGGACGGTCAGAACTCCTGATAATAGCCTGTTTATTACATCCGGCCTGTGTCATTCTTCTTAATTATTATTTTCATATATCTGGAAATATTCTGAACATGCCCTGCAAACGTGGTTTCTATCGCGTTTGCGGGGCATGTCCGTGTTCTCCGTTCGCGAAAAGAACAATGGGCGGTACCCTGCTGAATTCTGCTCTGGTTCTGAGACAGAAAGGATTAAGTTAATTAAACAAGAACAAAAAACATACTAATTTTTACAAAAATAATTGCAAAATCCAATCGACAGACCTCTTCATTCGCGGTAGGATGAAAAGAGAAATGTTCTGAAGCGGGGGCTTTGGAGGAAGTGTTTTCAAGAACGCAATAGTCTTTATGTAATGGAGGGACAAGATGAAACAGCAGATTTTATCACAGGGATGGACGCTGACCATTCCGGAGGACAATGTCTACCACATCGGACCGGACCCGATTCCGGCGACGATCCCGGGAAGCGTGTATTCGTGCCTTCTCGAGAACGGGCTCATGCCGGATCCGTACTGGCGGGACAACGAGCTGGATGCACTGAAGCTCATGGAGAACGACTTCGTGTTCACGGAGCACTTTGCGCCGGAGGAGGGACTTCTGTCCCTGGACCGTGTCATCCTCCGGTTCGACGGAATCGATACCATTGCGGATATTTTCCTGAACGGGACGTTCCTCGGTCACACGGAGAACATGCACCGGAGCTTTGAGTTCGAGGTGAAGGACCTCCTGAGGGACGGGGAGAACGAGCTTTCCGTGAAGATTTATTCTCCGACGAAGTTCATCGCGGCCTGCCACGAGAAGACCGGGAACATGGAGAGCACGGACGCGATGCCGGGCTATCCGCAGCTTCGGAAGGCCCACTGCATGTTCGGCTGGGACTGGGGCCCGCGCCTTCCCGATGCGGGGCTTTACCGCCCGGTGCGGCTCCTCGGCGTGAAGAAGGCAAGACTCTCCGATGACGTCCGCGTGATGCAGGAGCATGAGATCGAAGAGACCGGAATCCACGGAAACGTGGTAAAGAGCGTGCAGCTCTCCGTGACGGCGCAGACGGATCCCGCGGAAGCGGCGGGCGTTCACACCGAAATCACGCTGACGGGTCCGGACGGAACAGAGCAGAGCTTTGCCGGAGAGGGAAGCCTTGGCGGGAAGCTGACGGTGGAGAATCCGAAGCTCTGGTGGCCGAACGGGTACGGCGCGCAGGATTTGTATACCGTGGCGGTGCGCCTTGTGGACGATGCGACCGGGGAGGAGCTGGACAGGGCGGAGAAGAGAATCGGTCTCCGGACGGTGACGGTGGATACGTCGCCCTTCCCGGAGGAGGAGAGAGATCCCCATATCGGCCCGCAGGTCCGGGAGGACCGGAAGGAGGGCAGGCACTTTGACTTTGTGGTGAACGGCCTGCACATCTTCGCGATGGGCGGAGACTACATCCCGGAGGACAACATCCTGCAGCGGGTGAACCGCGGACGGACGGAGATCCTTTTAAGAGACGCGGCGGATGCCCACTACAACTGCATCCGGATCTGGGGAGGCGGCTACTACCTGGATGACTTCTTCTATGATCTCTGCGATGAGTACGGCCTTCTGGTATGGCAGGACTTCATGTTCGCCTGCGCAAGCTACGAGCTGAGCGATTCGTTCGAGGAGAACCTGAAGGCGGAATTCGTGGAAGTGGTAAGGCGTCTGCGCCATCACGCGTCCATGGGCGTGTGGTGCGGCAACAACGAGATGGAGACGGAGATCCTGGAGGACCACGAGAGCGGAAAGTTCAACGAGATGATCCCGGGGATGGGAGGAATCCGTCCCGTCCACAAGGCATCGAACAAGCAGTTCTACGACTACATCAAGCTGTATGAGTACATCCTGCCGAAGGTGATGAAGGAGGAGGCGCCGGATGCCTTCTACTGGCCGTCCTCCCCGTCGTCGGGCGGCAACTATGAGGATGCCTATGAGGAGAACATCGGCGATGCGCACTACTGGGGCGTGTGGCACGGAGGAGACCAGTTCCCGGACTACCGGAAGCACCACTTCCGCTTCCTGTCGGAGTTCGGGTTCCAGTCGTTCCCCTGCATGGCGACGGTGCGATCGTTCACGGAGCCGGAGGACCGGAATGTGTTCTCGGAGGTGATGGAGATGCACCAGAGGAACACGGCGGCGAACGGCAAGATCATGAATTACCTGTCGGCGACCTACCGGTATCCGAAGGACTTTGACGAGCTCCTGTACTGCTCGCAGATGCTGCAGCTGGATGCGATCCGGTACGGCGTGGAGTACTTCCGGAGAATCCGGGGGACCTGCATGGGAACGGTGGTGTGGCAGCTGAACGATATCTGGCCGGTGGCGTCGTGGTCCTCCATTGACTACTACGGAAGGTGGAAGGCACTTCATTATGGAGAGAAGCGGTTCTTCGCACCGGTCTCCATCACCTGCGAGGAGCACGGGAGACTGGACCAGAAGCCGTTCGTGAATTCGCTGCCGGTTCCGGTGGAGTACTCGGCGGCGCTCCATGTGGCGAACGAGACGGAAGAGACGGTGAAGGGAACGGTCCGCTGGCAGCTGCGGCGTCCGGACTCCTCGGTGATCCGGGAGAATGAGAAGGACATCGAGGTGGCGCCTTACAGCGGGACCTGGCTGGAGAAGGAGATCTACAACGGACTGGCGGACGAGAGGGACATGCACCTGTACTATGAGTTCGTGCAGGATGGAGTGGTGGTCTCCTCGGGGAGTGCGCTGTTCGTTGCGCCGAAGCACTATCATTTCCGGGACCCGAAGCTCTCGGTGAAGGTGGAAGGGAACACGGTGATCGTGACCTCGGAGGGCTACGCGAAGGGCGTGTGCATCGAGTCGGAGGACGGAAATCTCCGCCTTTCGGACAATTTCTTCGATATGGAGAAGGGAGAGAGGACGCTTGGGATCATCGGAAAGAAGCCGGAGGGGAGCTTCCGGGT
>DAIMKA010000073.1:0-8564 GCA_036721955.1 Lachnospiraceae bacterium
GAAGTTGTAGTGAAATCCGGGATGTGCGGGGAGAAAGGGCTTTCCGGAAGAGGTGCGTGCCTGTACGAATTCGGAAGGCTCCGGGCGGCTTTCCGGGAACAGACCGGTCCATGCCTTCTGAAGGAGAAGAGGCTGAAGGCGGTGAACCGTATCCTTTCTGCTCTCGCCCGGAAGCTGCAGGGAATGATAATTCTGAAGATCGATTTTCATCATAGTTTTTTCTCTGCTGGCGGAAGCATCGGTCTTTCCTGTGCGCGGTCAGTGTTCCCAGGCAGAGGCATCAGCTTTTTTCTGCACTGTCGGCGTTCTCGGTTTGTTCCTTCTCCGCGCCCGGAACCTCGCGGAAACGGATGAGAACCTTCATGATGCGGTTGCGGCGGATTCCCTTGGCCTGGAGAATGGTCCCGTCGTCCAGCGTGACGGACTCGCCGTCTTGCGGAATGCGCTCCAGCTTCTCGATGATGAGGCCGCCGATGGAGTCGTAATCCTCGGAGGAGAAGTCACAGCCGAGCGCATCGTTCAGGTCGATCAGCTTCATGGAGCCGTCCGCAAGATAGGTCTTGTCGTCGTATTTGCGAAGAAGGCTCTTCTCATCCTCGTCGTATTCGTCGCGGATGTCACCGACGATCTCTTCCACGAGGTCCTCCAGTGTGATCATGCCGACCGTGTTGCCGTACTCGTCGAGGACGAAGGCAACGCCGAAGGAGTGCTGCTGCATCTCCTTGAGAAGATCCGCGGTCTTTTTATATTCATAGGTAAAATAGGAAGAGTGGAGCATCCGGTGCAGGTTGAAGCGGGACGGATCCGAAAGACCGACGAAGTCCTTGATGTTGAGGTGGCCGATGATTTTGTCGGGATTGTCCTTTTCGTAGACCGGGATGCGGGTGAACATTTCCATCCGGAACACGGCCATGACATCGCTGTAGCCGGCATCGTCCGGAACACAGGACATGTCGATCCGGGGGACCATGATGTCCTTGGCCACCGCGTCGCCGAAATCGAAGACGTTGTAGATGATCTTTTTCTCGCGGCCCTCGATGGCGCCGTCCTCCTGCCCGACCTCCACATAGGTCTTCAGCTCGGACTCCGTGAGCTTCTGCTTCGCATTGGGGTCCGTGCCGGTGAGCTTCATGAGCCAGAAGGAAAGGTGATCCACCACGAAAATGACGGGCGTCAGAATCACCATGAGAAACCGGATGACCGGCGCATTCTTCATGGAAATCTGAAGCGCGTTGGTCTTCGCGGCGTTCTTGGGCGTGATCTCGCCGAAGAGGATGATGAGAATTGTCAGGACGGCGGTTCCGACGGAAACCATGCTCTCTCCGAATACGCGGATGATGAGGGACGTGGCGAGCGCGGACGCGGACAGATTGACAACGTTGTTGCCGATGAGAATCGCGGAGAGCATCTTGCTGTAGTCGTCCAGAATTTGCAGCGTCAGGGCGGCGCGTTTGTCCCCGCTGTCCGCCATCGACTTCAATGTGATCCGGTTGACGCTGTTCAGCGCCGTTTCCGAGGAGGAAAAATAGCCGGACAGAACGATCAGAACAATCAGAACAATCAGTTGGAACAAATCAGCCTGGTGCATGGAGTCCTTTCTTAAATCTTATGTAGTCTGATCGCATTCTACCGTGTACAGAGCAGTTTTACAAGGGCACAGGATATGATATAATGTGACGGTTTAGGGGCGGTTTATGCCCTACTACAGGATGGAGGAAAGTTTACAGTATGAAGAAGAGCAAGGGAAAAGCACTTGCAGGACTGATCGTCCTGGTTGCCGTCATGGTCAGCCTGTTGTATCTGGCTGTCTTCGGCGTGGACAGCTGGGGGACCGGTTCCGCTTCTGACATCAAGCTCGGCCTGGATCTGGCAGGCGGTGTCAGCATTACCTATCAGGCAGTGGGAGATGAGGCTCCCTCTGACGAGGATATGGACGACACGGTCTACAAGCTGCAGCAGAGAGTCCAGCAGTACAGCACGGAGGCGCAGGTTTACCGTGAGGGCTCGGACCGGATCAACATCGAGATTCCCGGCGTGTCCGATGCGAATCAGATTCTGGAGGAGCTGGGACGCCCCGGATCCCTCTACTTTATTCGCCAGACCGATGACAACGGCAACGCGAATTACGAGTATGACTACACGAGCGGCGGGTACAAGCTGGACAAGGATCTGGATACGCTGATTGCGGACGGCGACGTGGTTCTGGAGGGAACGGATGTTGCGGACGCACAGGGCGGCTACCAGAGCGACAACATGAACAACCAGCAGATCGTGGTTTCCCTTACCTTTACCGATGAGGGAAAGAAGAAATTCGCGGACGCAACGACCCGTGCCTATGAGAAGGGCGAGTCCATCGCCATCTACTACGACGGCGAGTTCATCAGCGTTCCTACGGTGCAGGCGGCCATCACCAACGGACAGGCGGTCATCACCGGAGAGAAGACGATTGAGGATGCGAGAAACCTTGCTTCGACGATCCGGATCGGCGGACTTTCCGTGGAGCTGGAGGAGATCCGCTCCAACGTGGTCGGCGCACAGCTGGGTCAGGATGCGATTGATACCTCTTTGTTCGCGGGAATGATCGGACTCCTTCTGGTCATTATTTTCATGATCGCGGTGTACCGCCTGCCCGGCTTCGCGGCAAGCCTTGCACTTTTGACCTACATCGGACTGGAGTGCATCATTCTGGTCGGCTTCGAGGTGACGCTCACGCTCCCCGGCATTGCGGGTATCCTGCTGTCCATCGGTATGGCCGTGGATGCGAACGTCATTGTTTTCGCGAGAATCCGCGAGGAGCTTCGCGAGAACAAGTCCGTCAGGACTGCCATTGACAACGGCTACAGCAAGGCGCTGTCCGCCATCATCGACGGCAACGTGACCACACTGATCGCGGCGGTTGTGCTGTACATTCTGGGCACCGGTTCCGTCAAGGGCTTTGCACAGACCCTGGCCATCGGTATCCTGCTCTCCATGTTTACCGCCCTGTTCATCACGAAGTGGTACATGAAGGCGTTCTACGTTCTCTTTGCCAAGGACAAGAAGTGGTACGGTGTCGGAAGAGAGATGAAGACACTGAAGATCGCGCAGAAGAAGAAAATTTTCTTCACCATTTCCGCCTGCGTGATCGTGTGCGGCTTTGTGGCAATGGGGGTTCACAAGGCCAGGGGAGAAAAGGCACTCAATTACAGCCTTGACTTCATCGGCGGCACCTCCACGAGCGTAACCTTCAACGAGGACTATTCGCTGAAGGATATCAATGACAAGATCGTTCCGGATTTCGAGAAGGTGACCGGAGATCCGAATGTTCAGGTGCAGAAGGTTGCCGGCGGCAATCAGGTTATTTTCAAGACGAGAACCCTGAACGTGGAGGAGCGCCAGGAGCTGGACAATCTCCTGATGACGGATTTCGGCGTGGAGGAGAGCTCCATCCAGGCAGAGACCATCAGCTCCACGGTATCGTCCGAGATGCAGCGCGATACGGTCGCAGCGGTGATTGTGGCTCTGATTCTGATGCTGATCTACATCTGGTTCCGCTTTAAGGATATGCGGCTCGGTGCGGCGGCCATTCTCGCACTGGCGCACGATGTCCTGGTGGTGCTCACGGTTTATGCGGTTCTGCGCATCAGCGTCGGCACAACGTTCGTTGCCTGCATGCTGACCATCGTCGGCTATTCCATCAACGCGACCATCGTGATCTTCGACCGTGTCCGCGAGAGACTGGAGAAGAAAAAGAAGGATACCGATCTGCAGGATCTTACGAACCGCGCGGTGACCGATACGCTGACCCGTTCGCTGTTCACCTCGCTGACCACGTTCTTCATGGTATTCACGCTGTACATTTTCGGCGTGTCCTCCATCCGTGAGTTCGCACTGCCGATCATGGCAGGCATCGTCGCAGGGTGCTATTCTTCTGTATGCCTCAGCTCTTCGTTCTGGCTGCTGCTGCGCAGGAAGTTCCCGCCCAAGCACGATGACAGCGGCCGGTATGCCCGCCAGAAGAAGGCGGCAGACAAGGCAGAGCGCAAGGCGCAGCACGAGAAAGACGTTCGCGCCAAGACGGTCGTGTAAGGTAAGGAAAGCGCACATCGAATCAAACACGAGGCCTCAGTTCATCCTCTGACGGAATGGACTGGGGCCTTGTTGTATCTGTTCAGCGCAGGCTGTATTCCGACGGGAATGGCCTGCCGTAGGCATATTCGCGTCAGAATACAGCCTGCGGCATCGAGGATTTCCATAAGGAAAATTCGAGATGCACTGAACTCACAGGTTAATGGAGACATCAGATATGTCGAAATGGATGATTTATGCCAAAAAAGCAGATTTCCGCGCGATTTCGCAGGAATTTCACATCTCGCCGGTGACGGCCCGGGTGATTCGGAACCGTGACGTGGAGGATCGGGAGGAAATCCGGCGGTATCTGCGGGGGACCCTGGCGGATCTGGACGATCCGGAGAAGCTCCCGGGCCTGAAGGACGCCGCCTTCGTTCTGAAGCGCAAAATTGTCGGGGGAGCGGGAATCCGCGTGATCGGTGACTACGATGTGGACGGAATCTGTTCCACCTACATCCTGTGGCGGATGATTTCCTTCCTCGGCGGAGAAGTGAGTACGGCGATCCCGGAGAGAATCCGTGACGGCTACGGCATCAATGACCGGCTGGTGGAAGAGGCGATTGCGGACGGCGTGGACACGATCATCACCTGCGACAACGGCATTGCGGCGGCGGGACCTCTGCAGAAGGCAAAGGACGCCGGGCTTACGGTGATCGTGACGGATCATCATGAAATTCCCTTTGAGGAAGAAAACGGGGAGAAGCATTATCTTTTCCCGCCGGCGGATGTCATTGCGGAGCCCTGGATTCCGGATCAGAATACCGGGGAGCCGAAGGCAAGATTCCCGAAGATCTGCGGCGCGGAGGTGGTTTTCAAGCTGGCCATGATTCTTCTGGGCAAGCCGGACCTGACGCAGCCCAAATCCGTGCAGGAGCCTGAGAATGTGAAGGTGGCAAGGGAACTCCTTGGCTTTGCGGCTCTGGCCACGGTGTGTGACGTGATGCCGCTTCTGGATGAGAACCGGATCATTGTCAGGGATGGACTTTTCGAGCTCTCCCGTACGGACAACACCGGGATCCGCTGCCTGATGATGGCGGCGGGTCTCGGAGCGGAGCCGCTTACGGTATATCATGCGGGCTTTGTCCTGGGGCCGTGTCTCAATGCGTCCGGAAGGCTGGATACCGCGGAGCGCGCCCTTTCTCTTTTTCAGGAGAGGGACGAGAGCCGCGCGATGATTCTTGCCAGAGACTTAAAGCAGCTGAACGACAGCCGCAAGAGCATGACGGAGCAGGGCGTGGAGGAGGCCATCCGGAAAATTGAGGAGGAGACCGCGGCCGGCCGGAGCATGGAAGAGCGCAGGGTCCTGCTGGTCCGTCTGGATGACTGCCATGAATCGCTTGCCGGAATCATTGCGGGGAGACTGAAGGAGCGTTATCACAGGCCGTCCTTTGTTCTGACGAAGGCGGAGGAGGAAGGCGTCCTGAAGGGCTCCGGGCGCTCTGTGGAAGCCTATGACATGTATGAAGAGATGAACCGCTGCCGGGATCTGTTCCTCAAATTCGGGGGGCACAAGATGGCGGCCGGGCTCTCCATCCCGGAAGAGAACCTGGAGCTTCTGGACCGGCAGCTGAATGAAGGCTGCACGCTCTCGGAGGAAGATCTTGCGGAGGTGCTTCACATCGATATGGAGCTCCCGCCTGCCTGTGTGGGCCTTGCACTTGCCAGGGAGCTGGCGCTTCTGGAGCCCTGCGGGACGGCAAATCCGCGGCCCCTGTTCGCGGTGCGAAACCTTCTCCTTCGCAAGACAGCGGTGTTCGGAAAGAACCGGAATGTCATCCGGATGGATGGAACCGATGCGGATGGACGGCGCTATGACTTTGTCTGGTTCACGACGGAAGACCGGCTCCCGGAGCCTCTTCGGGACGGCGCTGCCCGCTGCCATGTGGCGTACGAGCCGAAAATCAATGCCTGGAAGGGACGGGAGAGCCTGCAGTTCGTGATCAGGGATGTGAAATGCTGCGGATGATCGGAGCCTTTGCTGATTCCTGGTTTGGAACGCGCGCGTTCCAAATCTCAATTGGACACATTTTCGTGCATTATTACGTGTTCCTGATGAAGATGCCCGCATTTGGTATATGAATGAAGCAGCCATCGAAAATCCAGCTATTCCGACATCCGGTGCATAGGCACCTGTTCTCGGGACAAAAGTCTTCCCCTATTGACGATTACATGGAATATTGGACATAATATATTCCGAAAGCGAGTGCAACTGCACCTGATTTCGGAATGGAAGGCGCCTTATGGAAATCAAACGTGATGTTTATCTGAATAAATTGATTCGGAAAAAGAAAAATGGACTGATCAAAGTAGTGACGGGTGTAAGAAGATGCGGAAAATCATATCTGCTGCTTCATCTTTTTCATGATCATTTGTCAGCCAACGGTGTTGCGGAGGATCATATCATCGAAATAGCTCTCGATGACCGCAGTAATAAAGAGCTGCGTGACCCGGATGCCATCTTAAAGTTCATAAAGGGAAGCATCAAGGATAAAGAGGATTATTATATTATTCTTGATGAGGTTCAATATCTGGACGAATTTGAAGATGTCCTCAATAGTCTGCTGCATATTCGCAATGCGGATGTGTATGTAACGGGCAGTAATTCCAAATTTCTCTCGTCTGATGTGATTACTCAGTTCCGTGGACGAGGAGATGAGATTCGAGTTTACCCTTTAAGCTTTTCCGAATACGTGTCAGTATACCAGGGCTCACAGGATGAAGCGTGGGATGATTATCTTGTTTATGGTGGCCTGCCGCTTGTCTTAACGATGGAGGAATCCGAGGACAAGGCAGCATATCTTAATTCGCTGTTTCAAAAGGTTTATATCTCAGATATCATTGAACGCCACAATGTACGAAACAAAGCGGAGTTGGATGAACTGGTAGATGTCCTTGCGTCTTCAATAGGAAGCTATACGAACCCCAATAAGCTTGTACGGACATTCAAAAGTGTCAAGAATAAGGATATCAGCGATAAGACGATTAAGAATTATACAGATTATCTGATAGATTCGTATCTTATCAGCAGAGCTGATCGCTATGATATCAAGGGCAAGAAGTACATTGGAAAGCTGTCAAAATACTATTTTGAAGATGTAGGGCTGAGAAATGCAAGATTGGGGTTCCGCCAGATTGAAGAAACGCATTTGATGGAGAATATTATCTACAATGAACTAAGGGTTCGAGGATATCATGTGGATGTCGGTGTGGTGGAACATTATGAAACCAAGGCCGACGGAAAACGGGGGAAGAAGCAGTTGGAGGTGGATTTCGTAGCCACAAAGGGAAGCGAGAAGTATTATATTCAATCTGCTTTTGCACTTTTGACAGCAGATAAAGTAAATCAGGAACAACGAGGGTTGTTGAGTATTCCGGATTTCTTCAGAAAAATCGTTGTCGTCGGGGATAATATTAAAGTGCGCCGTGATGAAAACGGAATTATTACGATCGGACTGAGAAATTTTCTGTTGGACGAAAACAGTCTGAAACTGTAATCAACAGATTTATGGAGTGTATCATTTTAGGGTTGCCCGCTGCCATGTGGCGTACGAACCGAAAATCAATGCCTGGAAGGGAAGAGAGCCTGCAGTTCGCGATCAGGGATGTGAAATGCTGCGGATGATCGGAGCCTGTGCTGATTCCTGATTTAGGATGAGCAGAGGCTTTTTCATTTTGTAAATCTATCATGCCCAATGGGTCGATATATGCTTTTGGAATTTTGGAATCCAACGTGCATATGTCGTGGATGCGTGCGATATGTGGAAGATTAAAAAGTGACTATAGTTATACAGTGAATCATGTCTACAACAACTTTCCCTGGCCTATGCCAACAGACGCGCAGAAAAAGAAGATCGAGATGACTGCTCAAGGAATTCTCGACGCAAGATCATTGTATCCCGATAGCAGCCTCGCTGATTTGTATGATCCGTTAACGATGCCACCGGAACTGAGCAAGGCACATATTGCGAATGATAAGGCGGTTATGCATGCATACGGCTTTGCAATGAATATGACAGAGGCAGATTGCGTGGCGGAGTTATTTAAGTTGTACGAGAAAAAGATAATAGAGGATGCCAGATAATACGGCAAATGCATTGAGGAAAGGAAGCAAGTATATGACAGAGTATATTGAAACACCGAAGATGAGCGAGATCTTATCGGAAGAGTTTATGCTCCCGCTGGAGCTCTCTGCTTATAAACTGGCAAAGAATATTAATGTTCCGGTATCCCGGATACAGGATATTCTGCATGATCGGCGCAGAGTATCCGCTGATACATCGGTCCGTCTTGGGAAGTATTTTGGTGTATCGCCGCGGTATTTCCTGAATCTGCAGGATGACATTGATGTGCGGAATATTGAGCATACGATGAAGAAGGATCTGGATCAGATCAAGACAGTACAGTATGCCTGAAACCTTCATTTTCAAAAGAAAAAGTACTCTTCCTTCAGACGG